>JAYTRB010000460.1:0-2339 GCA_043746425.1 Planctomycetia bacterium | reverse complement strand
CTGCACAACCTGGCCAGCAGCATTTAGCAGCCTGCGATCGAGGCGGAACGAGCAAAGCCATTTCGAGAAAACAGAAGATCGAGAATCGAGTATCCTCTTTCTCGACCGCCGATCACTGGCGGGCCACTCGCCGAGCAGGCGGATTCGCCTCATTCCGCTGGCGGTGGAATCTCTTCAGTGAGACTCACCCGGCCATCGACCTGTCTCGACAGTCTCGAACTCGGTCGCGCCTCGCCCAGAATCGGCGCTTCATGTTCGGGCGAGCGGTCGACGGCCAGCAGCACTTCGTCGATCATCAGATCTTGAATGTATGGATTGGCAGTCAGTGTGACGTGACTGTCCCACTCGTACCGGCCGTCATTATAGTCCCGAACATTGTAGTTGCGGACAACCGATTCCGCGCTGTCTGCTATGACGGGATACCCCGTGAAGTATGGAATGAATCTGTTCCAAGGCTCCGGCTTATAAATGTTGATGCACTCGCGCACATTCGCCGGGACGCGACTTTCTTCCCCCACCTCAAGCAGCACCAGTTTGTCGACATCGATGTGACGCTGATCCATGAGCCGCGAGAATTGCAGGGCGGCCCCCGCCCCTTTGCTGTAGCCGACAACGATCAGTGGCCCGTTAAGGCGTCCGATATTGCGGGCGGCGACCACCCGCTCGGCAACCTTTGCATGAGCGTCGGGAAACGCCACGGTGGGGCACAGCCCCTCCTCGGCCAGCCGATCCTCGAATTCCGCAAGATTCGGGAAATATCCCGCCGTCCCGCGAAAGACGATGACATTGGGCCGCGATGATGACAGGATCGGTCCCGGGGTATAACACCCCGCGCAGCAGACCACCGCGAGCGGCACGACCAGCCGCAGCCAGCGCACCCACCACCCGGCGAATTCTTGAAACGCAATTGGCATGACAGAGACCCGAAGAGTTTTCCCAGTCTCCGTTATCGTCATCCGCGGAACATTCGGATAACCCCAGATCGTCGATTTCTTTGGAATCGAGTCTCGTCATCCCGGCCAACCAGGCAATATGCACAGACCAGGAATTCTGGGTAATACACTTGCCCTAAGATTCAAAACTCCCCGGAAGGAACGTCCCAGAATACCTCCAACACAACACAGGGCGACTCAGGAGTGACGATGGCCGGCAACGCCGATGCGGGCAGGAGCAAGGTATCACCCACGGCCAGCAATTGGCTTCCGCCGACGCCACAGCACGTCGCAGACCCCTGAAGCCCCATCAGTATGTGACAACGCTCATCGGCGCCAATTGTCACGGGCTGCGACACCGCGTGCCGACGGATCGTAAAGTACGGGCAGTGCACCAGTTCTTCGACAGCGTGATCGGCATCCGAGACGACGACTGGCTTGACGGGATTGACCGGGCCGAGTCCAAAGTCGATGCAGTCCAGCGATTGTTCAATATGCAGCGGCCGTGGCTGGCCGTCGGTCCCCAACCGGTTCCAGTCGAAGAGTCGAAAGGTGAGATCGCTCGATTGCTGCACCTCGGCCAGTACGATCCCTTCGCCAATCGCATGTACGATGCCAGCCGGTATGAACAGGCAGTCCCCCGTTGCGACTTCGACCCGATGCAGGCACTTTTCGACCCTGCCCCGGTCAAGGGCCTCGCGCAAGGTCGATTCGTCGATCTCTTGCTTCAAGCCTGCAAAAACACAACTCCCCGGGTCGGCCGCCAGAATAATCCATGCCTCTGTCTTGCCGCGTTCGCCTGCAAAATAATTCGTGGCCTGGGCGTCATTGGGGTGAACCTGCACCGACAAGCGGTCGTGGGCATCGAGAAATTTCAACAACAATGGAAACTTCTGGGCGCCGCAGTGACGCCCGAGAAGCTCGTGTGGTCGTTCGCGAACGAGCTTCTGCAAATTCCAACCACTGAAGGCACCGCTTTCGACAACACTCTGATCGGCGCCATGATCGCAGATTTCCCAACTCTCTGCGTAATCGAACGCATCACCGATCGGCTTGCCCAATAGTTCGCCCAGCCGCCGTCCTCCCCAGCGGATGCGCTTTAGGATCGGAATGAATTTGAGCGGGCCCACGCGATTCACCTCTCTAAAAAGGTCGATTCCGGATGCTTCTTAGCTGTTCCTAAAAAAAACTCTTCAAAATGTGTTTGCCCCGACCGCAGCCGGTTGGTATATTCCGCCGGATGATAAAGAAAGTTCATTTTGTCCGGGGCCAATACAGCCACGTCAGGAGGCAGTCATGCGGGAAACGCAGTTTGAACTTTCAGTGGGTGACTCGCTCCAGGTGGATGATCAGATTCTGACTGTCATCGACATCACCGGAGAAGAAATTACGTTCCGCATCGACCGT
>JAYTRB010000459.1:0-4397 GCA_043746425.1 Planctomycetia bacterium | reverse complement strand
AAACGCTTTACTGACCGGGTCGAAGAACTCCGGCGGAAGTTTCAGGCGGTAAAAACGGACCAGAATCGGATTCAAGAACTGCTCCGAGACATGCAACCGTATCAAACCACGATCCGCAATGGCCCCTTCGACGACAGTTCATTCTTCAGCAAGACAGTGAAAAATGCGCTTACGGCCGACCAGAAATCCCGCTTAGAGGCGGCCGAACGCGACCGCCGCCGATTCGGCTATCAGGCGGCAATCGAGAATGTCATAACGCTTTTCGATGAAACGCTGGCACTTCGCGCACAGCAGCGAGAAGCGTTGGAAAAGCTGCTTCTCGAAGAGACTCGACCTCCTGTGCATTTCGGACCCTACGACATTTACGTCGTCATGCTTCAGGCGTCGCAACTCGGTGAGGAAAAGCTCAAACCGCTGCTCGACCCCCCGCAATGGAAACGGCTGCAGCGGCTGCTCGACAAGGCGCGCACGTTTGAGCCGATGCTGAAGGCGAACGGCATTCTTCCCGAGGTCGCACCGGCTGACGGGGCGCCACCGGCTGCCCGCGTGCGAGACGCAGTAAAGATCAGACCAGCCGTCGCCGTTCCTGTAGAGCCAGCGTTTTAAACCAAAATGCATCACCTGCGAGTGTCTGTCATGCCTCTGAATCTCGATGAGCGGCCGATTTTTGAGCTGCCGATCTGGGCCGCTGGCCAGCGCATGTCGCTGGTCGGCATGGCGTTCATCTGCCTGCTGGTATCGACTTCCACGGCAATGGCGCAGGCTCCCAATGTGCGATACGGCGACCTGGTTCCGCGTGACGTCCGCGAGATGTACGATCGCGGTCTTCAATTTCTGGCCACCTCGCAGACGGAAGCCGGGCATTGGAATGGCGGTGACGTTGGGCCCGGCGGAACGGGTCTGGCATTAATGGTGTTTCTGGCCTCCGGAGAAGATCCCAATTTCGGATTATACAGCAACCATGTCCGCCGGGCCTTGCGGGCTATCATTTCGCAACAGGATGCCGCCACCGGTTTTCTCGGTCAGAGCATGTATCATCATGGGTTCGGCATGCTGGGCCTGGCCGAAGCCTACGGCGCCGTCGATGAACGCAACTTGTGGCCCGACCGCAAAGATCAGCGCTCGACTGGGCAGTCGCTTGAGCTGGCTGTCCGCGCGGCAATCACCTCGCAGAAGAGAAACACCATGGGCGCTTGGCGATATTCGCCGAGCTCGACCGACGCCGACACTTCGGTGAGCGGCTCTGTTTTGGTGGGGCTGCTCGCGGCGCGGAATGCGGGCATCGAGGTTCCCGACGAATCGATTGAAAAGGCGATTTCATTCTACAAGTCGATGACCGCCCCATCAGGACAGGTTGCGTATGCGGGAGGGATGGGGGGCTTCGACGAATCGCTGGCCCGCATTTCGATCGGTACCCTCGTTTACGCCATCGCGCGCCGCAAAGACCTGACTCAATACAAGGCAACGATCGGTTATTTGAAGCAGCGGATCGAGACTCCTGCGCAAGGGGGCTGGCCCGAATACACCCGCTACTACCAGGCGCAAGCCCTCTTTCAGGGCGATGTCGACGCCTGGGAGAAATGGAATAAGCTCTTGATCCGTCAACTCAAGCAGTCTCAGCAGGCCAACGGCAGTTTTCAGAGCCAGCACGGTCCGGCGATTGGCACGTCGATGTCGCTTTTGGCCTTGGCACTCAATTACCGCTTCCTGCCGATTTACGAACGATAGATCGGAGTCGTCATGAAGATTTCTCGTGAAACGTCCTGGCGACCCCTCAAAGGGAGTTCGCCGCTCGAGCGTGGACTTCGCTTCTGCGCCTTAAGAACCTTCAGGGGGCTATGCATTTTATGCCCACTCGCTCTGCTTCTGGCGGTTGGCATGGCCCGCGGCGACGAGGCCCCGGTGAATGCCCCCCTCACCGCGGTCTTGAATCTTATGAACGGTGGCATCGTTGCTGGCACGTTGCAGGATTCCAAAGGACCGGCCCGAGTGGGCTGGCTGTCGCCACATTTTGTTGCGCCGTTTGACTTCGATGTGAATGCTGTGAACGCCATCCATTTCCCTTTGCCGCCCCGTTTGCCCAAAGCCGCAGGAGATTTTCGATTCGAGCTCTCGGCAGGCGATGTGCTGTTTGGTTCCCTCATGGGGTGGGAAGGCAGCGACATCCTGCTCGAAGTTCCGCAGATCGGCCGCGTGCGACTTAAGCAATCCGAGGTGCAGCGGTTCTATCGTTGGTGCGACAGTGCCGATCTGGTGTACCTGGGTCCCAACGGCATGACAGGCTGGCAGCCCTCTTCTACCGGTGGAAAAGGCTGGCGCGAGGAATTCGGACATCTGGTCACTGACCAGGAAGCCTCATCCCTGAGCGGTGATTTCGAGATTCCCGCGCGGGCGGTAATCGAATTCGACGTCTCGTGGAAGAAGAAGCCCGATTTTGCCATCGTGCTGGGTGCAGGGGAAGCCGATAAAAAGACGACGCCGACGTGGCGCTTTGAAATCTGGGACGGCGATCTGGTTATTCAAGGCGAAAACGAACTGGAAGCCGATGTCGTCGCCGTGCAGAAGATTGCCTCTGGCGCTGGCCGCGCCCACCTCATCGCCTATCTCGACCAGCCGGCCGGGCGCTGCCGGGTCTTTTCAACGACGGGCGAAACCCTGGCCGATTTGAAACTGGGGGGCGGAAAACTGCCCGCATTGAACGGGGTACGAATCGACAACAAGCGCGGCGATCTGCGGCTCGAACGATTGCGAATCGCACGCTGGGGGGGAGATCTCCCCAGAGAAGTTCAAACCGATAAGCCCCGCGTGCATCGCATCGATGGTTCGATCATTTACGGCAAGATTACCGGGTATGACGCTGCGGCCCAGGAATTCATCATGCGGGGGGACGAGGCCGAAACACGCCTCGCCGCCGCGCAAATCGCCATTGTCGTGCTCGCACTGCCGGTCGACGCCGAGCCGCGGGCGATCCGCGCCACTTATCAGGATGGTTCACAACTCAGCGGCGAACTGCTGGAAATCAACGAGGGTTTTCTTTCCCTGGCGATACCAGGAATTAAATCTCGCGTGCGGCTGCCAGTCGCCGGTCTGCGATCGCTAATCTCGTTGCGCCATGGCGATATGCCGCCGGCTTCTGCTGACGCAGGCCCCGTCGGCACGTTAGATCTTGAGGGTTTGCGCCTGCGGGGCCAACTGATCGATGGCGACGAAGAGCCGGCGGCGAGTTGCCTCGCGTGGCGACCGCTGGGAAGTGCGAACGGCAGCCCGCTCAGGCATGGCATTTCAGGAAGAATTCTCTATCGCGAGCCACCACCGTCAAAGAGAGTCTCGGCCCCAGTGCCTGCTGCCCCGCGGGGGGGAATGCAGGTCGTGGTGAACGGCCGAGTCGCTGTCGGAGGGGCCATGCGAGTGGGGGTCGCCGTAGTGCCCGGTTTGGCTGCGAATGCGAATGCCGAAAAAGCCCCGGATGCTGTCGGTCCTGAGGCAGATAAAGCCCGGCGGGCGCTCGACAAGCCGACCACCGTCGATTTCGTCGCTCTGCCCCTTGAGGACTGCCTCAAATTCTTCCAGGAATATCATGAACTCAAGATTCCGATTGATCACGAGGCACTGTCGCAAGCGGGGGTGGAGCTCAACCAGCCGATCACGCTGAAGCGGGCCGAAATGCCGTTCCGACGTGTCCTGAAGCAGATCTTGGAGCCAGCGGGCCTGAAGTATGTGATTGACGAAGAAGGGTTGAAGATTACGACGGCAGCAAAAGTAACCAACCCCCGCGGCGCAGAGCAACCGGCTCTTTATCTGCGCAGCGGCGATTCAATTCCCTGTGAAATTCTCGGAATCGATGAGAGCGGAATTCACTTTACGACGACGATTTCAGATGCCACGTTCGTACCCCACGACAAGATCAAGGCGCTCGAATTGGCCAACTCGCCGTCGAACGCGATCCGCTTGACGAAATCGAAGCGCGAACGGCTGCTCATGCTTCCCCGCATGCAGAAGGAAAGCCAGCCTACCCATTTGATTCATTCCCGGTACGGCGATTACCTGCGAGGGCGGATCGTTGCCATGGACGAAAGAAACGTGACGGTCGAAATTCGCCTCGAAACAAAGATCGTTCCCCGCGAGCGCATCGCGCAAATCATCTGGCTGCACGCCGACGAGCTTGACGATTCCGAGTCGAAACCTGTTGCTGCGGGGGCGCCCGCTGCCGATGGAACACGTTTGCAGGCCCTGCGGAGCGATGGAATTCGGATCACCTTCATCGCCGAACGCATGGCCGCGGCGACCCTCTCTGGCAAGAGCGATATTCTGGGGCCGTGCCACGTCCAATTAAGCCAGATCGACCAGCTGTTCCTCGGCGGCGCCATCGAACGGGCAGCCGCGCAGCTGGTCTATCA
>JAYTRB010000458.1:0-2720 GCA_043746425.1 Planctomycetia bacterium | reverse complement strand
GTGTTACAAATCAAAAAACGACGCCCGTTTGAAGATCGCCGGCACTCCGCACGTCTCGAATCGCGTGAAATCGTCGGCGGCTCGAACGTTTTAGGAAAGTCTCACCGGCACGCGGTATGCCCAGTCATTGCAACCCAGTCGATGCAACCGAACCGTGCCGTTTGCCGCGCCGCTGGAACAAGCCGTTACCGTACATCGCGAATGAGCTTTCGCAACGTCTCGATATGCCGCGGAACAGCGGTTTTAGGATCCTCGCGTCCTTCGTATTCGAGCACCACGTAACCGCGGTAGCCGGCGTCGGCGAGAATGTGAACCACACGGCCCAGGTCGGTGTCTTCCCTCTTCCCCCCGGGCGAGATGTCAGTCTTGACTTGCACGTTGATCGCATACGGAGCGATTTTTGCCAGATCGGCGTACGGATCGGCGGTGCGAAAGTTGCCGCCGTCGAGGTTGACTCCGAACCACGGCGATTCCGCCACCAAAGTGATGATCCGCAACATCTGTTCGGGGGTCGAAGTGATTCCGCCATGATTCTCAAGAGCGAGGCACACCCCCTTTTTCGCAGCGTATTCGAGCGAATCATTGATTCCCGCGGCGCAGCGTTCAATGGCCGTCTGCTCGTCGGTGCCGACGGGCACGTTTCCGGCGAAAATACGGATGACGGGCGCTCCCATTAGAGCGGCATAGTCGATCCATTTTCGCGTATGAGCCAACGTGTCATCGCGCCCCTTTCCCGGCGGCAGGCAAAAATCATTGGCGATCGCAGTTCCCGAGACGTCGAGCCCCAGCCGAAACGTCAGTTGTTTGAGGTGAATCAGGTAATCTTCGCTGAAATTCTCTGGGAAGTAATAGCTGGTGAGTTCGGTGCCGTCGAGGTCGAGATCGGCACACAGACGGATGAAATCATCGAGGGTCATGGACGGTTTTTTCACATTCAGCGCGTCACGGAAGGAGTACGCCGCCAGGCTCAACTTCATGTGCGATTTGCCGTTGCGTTTGACGGGTTCGGCGGCTTGTACGGCGGGAAGCAGCAGGCTGGCAGCGAGTGTCCCTGCGCCGGCCGCCTTGAAAAACCCGCGGCGATCGACGGCGACGCGATCAGTGTTCGAGAACTGTTCGTAAGGCATCAGGATTCTCCACGGTTCATTCTTCTTTGGATTTATTCTTAGACATCATCCTCACCAGCACCACCACGCCTGCAATCAGCCCCACTCCGAACAGAAAGCAGATACTCCCGAAAATCACGAGCTCCATGAATCCCATTCCCATTATGGCTTTGACTTTCGCAAGGGTACTCGGGCATTCCAATGGGCGACAATTTCGGCGGCGTGCGGTTCGCAAGTCACGTCCGATCGCTTTCAGGTCGACGGAAGTGGCATTCATTGTGCCGCAGCCGAGGCGATCTTGAAAGTCTGCCGAAAGATTCGCTGCAATTGCAAACCGCACGCTCTTCTATACACTTACCAGCGCCATCCCTCCTGACAGAATTCTGAAAGACTCGACATGCCCCGATACGATCCGAAGCGCCTCGAAAAGAAGTGGCAGGACTTCTGGGAACAGAACCGCACGTTTGAAACGCCAGCGTTTCCCACCGGGGAAAAGCTGTACGTCCTCGATATGTTTCCGTACCCGTCGGGCGACGGGTTGCATGTGGGACATCCGGAAGGCTATACGGCCACCGACATTACGTGCCGGTATGCACGGATGCGCGGGAAGACCGTTTTGCACCCGATGGGGTGGGACGCCTTCGGACTGCCGGCCGAGCAGCACGCCATCAAGACCGGAACTCATCCGCGAGAAACGACATATAAGAACATTGCCACATTCCGTCGCCAGCTCAAAATGCTGGGCTTCAGTTACGACTGGAGTCGCGAATTGGCGACGACCGACCCCGAGTATTTCCGCTGGACGCAGTGGATCTTTTTGCAACTTTTCGACACCTGGTACGACTCCGATTTCCAGTGGAAAGACACGGCCGGCACAACGCGAATGGGCAAAGGACGCCCCATTGCCGAACTGCCCATTCCCCAGGAACTGCGAGCCGCCGGAGCCGATGCCGTTCGCCGATTTCAAGACCAGCACCGCTTGGCCTTTCAAACCGAGGCACCCGTGAACTGGTGTCCGGCTTTGGGGACGGTACTGGCCAACGAGGAGGTCATCGGCGGCAAGAGCGAGCGGGGCGACCATCCGGTCGTCCGCATTCCGCTGCGGCAATGGATGCTGCGCATCACGGCGTATGCCGAACGGCTGCTGGATGATCTCGACGCGGTCAATTGGCCCGAGTCGATTAAGGCGTTGCAGCGCAACTGGATCGGGAAGAGCGAAGGGGCCGAAGTGGATTTCTTTGTCGGCCGGGCTGATCTGGCAACCGCACAGCGGTCGGCTGGGGGCCGGGAGTTTGAGGCCTGGAAAGCAGCACGCGCGAAAGAAGGCCTTCCGCAGGCGCCAGGAGAAGATTGCATTCGGGTTTACACGACGCGTCCCGACACGCTCTTTGGCGCGACGTATCTGGTGCTTGCCCCCGAACACCCGTTCGTCGACCGGTTGACTGTTCCTGAGCAGAAATCGGCAGTCAATGCCTATCGGCAACAGGCGGCGACTAAGAGCGACCTCGACCGCACGGATCTGGCCAAGGACAAGACTGGCGTATATACCGGCAGCTGCGCGATTAACGCCGCAAACGGCGCGGCGGTTCCTGTCTGGATCGCCGACTACGTTCT
>JAYTRB010000457.1:0-2151 GCA_043746425.1 Planctomycetia bacterium | reverse complement strand
AAAAAAGTCGGGGCGACAGGATTCGAACCTGCGACCTCTTGGTCCCGAACCAAGCGCTCTAGCCAGGCTGAGCCACGCCCCGGAACACGGATGACAGGGTGCTTCCCAGTCAGGTCCGGTATTCTAACAATCTGTCAGGAATGGTCAACGCTGACCGGTTTTGGCGACAGTCGCAAAGTCGCCCAGTCTCGAAGCATCATCCCCTTCTTGACCGCTCGACAAATCGGCACATCGAATGAAAAATAGCGTACAGACGATCGCTTTACCGCCGATTTCTCCGAATCTTCGCCGAGCCGCAGGCTGACGGATAAAATGCGACGGGATCTAAACGGTAAGTCAGCAGGCCGAAAACAGCCGCTCGTCGGGGCAGATCTGGTCGAAATGGTCTTGGCCACAGCCATGAGGACGTTAATTAAGGAACGCGCCTGGCCGATTCGATGGTCTCATTTTTATCTTTCGGGGGCCTGGATTCGGATCGGTGGTTTCGACAGGCCTCTCGGGCGACGTTCACCAAATTCGGGCATTTGAATGATGGCTATCAAAGCCTCCGTCATTCGAAGTGCGCTTTTTGTATCGCAATTCGTCAATCGACGCAGGCACGCCATCGCTCGACATACGCTGCCTGAGTCGGGATGATTGGAACTCAGGCCCGACGTTTGGTTCATCGCGAAATTGAGTCACAAGCCACCATGCATCCTGAATTTCAATTTCAAACTGCGGCATCGAAACTGGCGGCGGTTGTCGCGGCCTGTTTCCTTATGGCCGCGGTTCATTCAGGAACGGTCGAAGCCGCCAAGGCGAAATTCAATAAGGTGGTCGTTGTCGGTGAGAAGTCGCCCGACTGGAATGAACTGCCGGGGGTTGATGGCGAACGACACGGCCTGGGCGATTATTCTGAAGCGAAAGCCGTCGTCGTCGTCTTTACGTGCAATCACTGCCCGGTGGCTAAAATGTACGAAGACCGGCTGATCGAACTTTCGCGGAAATATGGGAAGCAGGTGCAGGTCGTGGCGATCTGCGTCAGCCACGTGGCGGCCGACAGGCTCGACAAGATGAAAATCCGGGCAAAAGAAAAAGAGTTTCCATTTGCGTATCTCTACGACGAATCACAAGAATCGGCCCGTCGGTTTGGGGCGACCGTCACGCCGCATTTCTTTCTGCTTGATGGAACGCGCAAAATCGCCTACATGGGCGCCTTTGACGACAATTTTGACGTCGAGAAAGTTGAAAAACATTATCTCGTGGATGCGCTCGAGGCGCTGCTCGACGAAAAAGAGCCGCGCGTGAAGGAGTCGCTGCAACGCGGGTGCGCAATCGGGTATGAATCGGCGAACCGTTTGCCGGAGCGGATTCCCAGTTCTTAATTCCGGCGTGTTTGCGAAAGGGAGAGACGATGCGATACACGACCTCGACCGCAGGCGTTCAGAGAGTCGTTCTGATCTTTGCATGCTTTGGGCTGGTCTGCTGCGGCGCGGGATGCAGTGAGCCGACGCCGGTCTCTGAGAGCACAAACTCCGAGAGCACAAGCGCCCAGATCACACTGCAAACGGTCGACAAGGCGGGGTTTGACGCATTGTTGGCGAAGCAATCGGGGAAAGTCGTTCTAGTCGATTGCTGGGCGACATGGTGCCCCCCCTGCCGTGAGTATTTTCCACACACGGTGGAATTGAGCCGAAAGTACGGGCCGCGGGATTTCGTGGTCATTTCTGTCTCGTTTGACGACGAAGACGATTCCGGGGTCGTGCTTCGGTTCTTGCGGGAACACGAGGCACGGTTCCCGAATGTGCGGGCCACGGGCAAATCAAACGAACAAATCATCGAAGACTTCGAGATCGACGGCGGCGCATTACCGCACTTCAAACTGTACGACCGCCGGGGAAAGCTATCGAAGACATTTGCCAGCGACCCCGAAAAGGACGAGCAGTTTACGCTACAGGATGTTGAGTCCGCGGTCGCCGCGCTGCTGAAGCAGAAATGAACTCATGCGCTTCGAAAAACGATCGGGTCAAGTCTCTGCCGAGCGATCACGAGTTTGAGAGGGCGCTGGTCGCCGATCTCCAGGCACCTCGCGTCCTTCAACTTCGTTCTGGAACTGTGTCCTTCAACTGTGTCCTTCAATTATGCGATGACCGCCGGTCGCGAGCCGATTTA
>JAYTRB010000456.1:0-13150 GCA_043746425.1 Planctomycetia bacterium | reverse complement strand
TTCGGAAGGCTGAGGCAGCCTTCTTCAGCTTCCTGAATCCCCTTCCGTTTGACGATTTCAGGATTGATGAACACATGCTCCTGATCTTTTTCTTCGCGTTTTCCGGTGAGGTTCACAACGAACAATCGATAAGGGAGCGCGACTTGATTGGCGGCCAAACCAATCCCTTCGGCGGCATACATTTGCTCGAACATCTCGCGAACGATGTCGCGAAGTTCTGCCGTGATCTGGGTAATGGGAACCGACTTGAACCGCAATGCGGGGTGGGGGTAACGAACGATCTGCATGGAGAATCTGATGAGAAGCGAGGGAAGTTAGGGCTGTTTGCCGGGGGAATTATACGTCAATTGAGCTCGACGGTCGAGTCAATCGTGAAGCCGCAGGAAAGTGCCCCGGCAGCTGCGAGCAGCCGAGGAGCCGAATCACTTCGACTTTTTGTGAAGGCTGTCATATACTGAAGAAACGCACAGCCATTTGTTCCTGGAGATCATTCACAATGCCGTTTCCCAGAATGTTTCGTCTGCGTCAGAAATTCGACTGTCCCCGCATCGATGACATTCCCGCGGAGGTCGAACGGCAATTGCAGATGCTCCGATTGGCCGAGAAGGTCAAGCCCGGTCAAACAGTGGCCATTACCGTCGGCAGCCGTGGAATTGCCAATATCGACGCCATCACCAAGGCGATCGTGGTCCACTTCCAGCGACTGAACGCGATCCCCTTTATCGTGCCTGCCATGGGGAGCCACGGAGGAGGGACAGCCGATGGGCAGCGGCGAATCGTTGAAGGCTATGGCATTACTGAAGAATATGTCGGGGCCCAGATTCGATCGTCGATGGAGACCGTGATCGTCGACAAGACCGCCCAGGGAATTCCGGTGCATTTCGACCGGCATGCGTTCGGGGCCGACCATGTCGTTGTCGCCGGACGCATCAAACCCCACACGGGTTTCGTGGGCGAGATCGAAAGCGGGTTGCACAAGATGATGCTGATTGGCTTGGGAAAGCATGAAGGAGCCAAGGTCTACCACCGGGCCATCATGGATTACAGTTGGCTGGAAATCGTCACGGCGGTTGCCGAAAGCGTGCTGCGAAAATGCAAGATCGTCTGTGGCGTGGGCATCGTCGAAAACGCCTATGATGAAACGGCCCTCATTGCCGCCGTACCTCCGCAGGCTTTCCTCAGTCGCGAAAAGGAACTGCTGGTGCTCGCCCGCGAGTGGATGCCGCGCTTACCTTTTAGAAAGGTCGATCTGCTGATCATCGACGAATTGGGCAAGAACATCAGTGGCTCGGGAATGGACACGAACGTCATCGGCCGCAAGTACAACGACCATCGGGCAACCGAGAAGGATCAGGCGGCCGTCAAGACGATTTTCGTTCGGGGGCTGACCGAAGCCACGCACGGCAACGCGTGCGGCATTGGAATGGCGGAGTTTACGAATGACCGCACGATCGCCGCCGTCGACAGGCGCATTACCGCGATTAATGCGATTACCGGGGGGCACGTCCCGGCCGCTTCGCTGCCGGTCTCGCTCAAGACCGACAGGGAAGTTCTGGACGCAGCGTTTCCCACCATTGGGCTGACCGAACCCGAAAGCGCTCGAGTGTTGCACATTTCGAACACCCTGCATCTGGCAGAGGTTCTCGCCAGCGAAGCCTATTTGCCCATGGTACAAACGCGGGACGACCTGGAAATTGTCGACGAACTGCGCGAGATGGAATTCGACGAAGAAGGAAACCTGTACCCCGTCGCCGCCGCCACTGCGGGGGTCGGAGTCGATTAGCCGCCTTTACGATTCCTGCAAGCTGGCGCCTCGCGGCTCGGCAAGAAGATTTGAGAGTTAAAACAACCGACGATGCAACGCAGATTGCTCGGAAACGCCAGAGAAACCGCGTCAGGTCGTCCGTACCTGTTCATGCATAACCGCGAAATCCGCGGTTATGCTCGTTTTAATTCTCTCCCGACAACGGACACTCGTTTCTTGATGTCCGGCACAACACAACGGCAAAGACGCTGCGGTCTCTCGAGCGGTGGCATTTTGTTTGCAGCTTTGCGGAATCAACCATGCGATTACTTGCCGGCACTCCCTATGATCGTCCTGCGGTATGTGAGCGGTGCGGGCAGCTTGAGAGCGCCTGTGCGTGTCCGCCGCTTCTGATGCCGAAAAGCGTCGTTCCGCCCAAAAAGCAAGCGGCGTGGCTGATCGTCGAGAAACGTAAAAAGGGAAAAATCGTGACGGTCATCCACGGACTTTCGGCTGCCGCGAATGATCTTCCCAGCCTGCTGGCGCTGCTGAAAAACCAATGTGGCGCAGGCGGAACGCAGGACGGCGACACGCTTGAGATTCAGGGCAATCACCTCGAACGCCTGCGGACTTTGCTTGGAGAAGCCGGCTATCAAGTGCGCGAGTGACTAAAATGTCTGGTTGCTGGCCCCCGTGAAAATTCTTGGGGCATCTGCTGCCATCGCTGAGCGACTCCGACTCCAACGGCGGTGGCTCCGCATCGAAGTCGAATCACTGTTTGCCGCTGACTCATAACTTCTTTAATTCAAGACCGAAAGCGGCGAATGGGCCGCAATCGCTTAGTCGCACTTTGCGACGCAGCGCGTCAGTCGAAAAAAGACTGGTAGGATGCGGACTCGATTGCAAACGCGATGCGGGGAATCAAACGGCTTCTATATGAGTTCCATCATTGGCCGAACCTGGTCTTCGACCAGGTATTGCGGTCGGCCGTTGAGATCGGTCAGTGTGACCGTCCGTGTGTCGATTCCCAGGTTGTGGTAGAGGGTGGCGAATATTTCTCCAAATGTGACGGGCCGTTCGACTGGCTCGCCTCCCAGACGATCGGTGGCACCGATAACTTGTCCGTTGCGCAGGCCGCCGCCGGCCAGCAGCGCCGAATTGACCCCCGGCCAGTGGTCACGGCCGACGATTTTGCTGATCAAAGGGGTGCGGCCGAACTCACCCCACACAATTACCGACACATCCTGATCGAGTCCGCGGTCGCGCAGATCGTCAAGCAGAGCGGCGAGGGCGTTGTCAAAGATCGGGAATTCCTGGCGTTCGCGCTCGAAAATCGGCTTATAGTAAGGTCCGCCATGCCAGTCCCATTTGCTGTAGTTCACCGTGACCACTCGGCAGCCGGCCTCGACGAGCCGCCGCGCCAGAAGAAAGCTGTGCGGTACGCGCGGTGCGCCATTGTCATCGATGAAAACCTTTTCATCCCCGGCACCGTATCGGGCGACCAACTTTGGATCTTCCTGCGACAGGTCGAGCGCGTCTGCCAAGCGCGACGAAGTAAGAATGTCGAGCGCCTGGGCGGTAATGGCATCCAGGCCGGTGAGCCGATTGGTAAGGTCAATTTCGCGGCGGAGGCGATCGACGCTGGCCAACAGGGTGCGGCGATCTGCCAAGCGTGCCGCCGTCACACCGTGGAGCACCATATCATCGCGGGTCGGTCCGCGCGACTGAAATGGCAAATTTCCGACGCCGAGAAAGCCCGGCCCCGGTTCGTTATAGGGCGCGTGCGAACACGGATAGCAGAGGCTGGCGAACGGAGGGACTGACCGTTCGGTCGGTCCTTGCACTCTGCCGACGACTGAACCGAATTGAGGCCAGCCACCGCCCGGTGCATTTCTGCCGGGGCGACGGCCGGTAAAACACTGGTGTGCATCATGGTCGGCCTGCGAATCAGAAATTGAGCGAATCAGGGTAAAGCGGTCGGTTCGCTGTGCCAGTTGTGGCAGGAGATCGCAGATTTCGATTCCAGGCACATTGGTCGCAGTGGGACGCATGGGGCCGGCGATTTCGGAGGGAGCGTTGGGTTTAAGATCCCACATATCCTGATGGGGAGGCCCCCCCACGAGATAGATCATGATGACTGCTTTGTGCGAATTCTTCGTTCCCGCCTGCGCTTCAGCGGTCAAAAGCTCGCGCAACGTAAGACCTCCGAAGGCCAGACTGCCGATTCGAAGAAAATCACGGCGGCGAATGCCATCGCAGAACGCGCTTGCCGAACGAGCGGGATGCAGAATTCTCAGCATTGGCGGTGGCTCCCACGGCAATTGGCGAATCGATGAGGTCGACCTGCTGTTTGTACGTTTCAAACCCGATTCTGGTAATTCTATTTCTTCTCGTCGCGGAAGGGTTTTCGCGACTCATAAAGTTTGAGCCTCGCTTCGGCTTCCGCCAGGTCTTCGTCCTTCTCGCTCGCCATGATTTCGACGGCTTTCTTCTGCGATTTGGCGGCGTCATCGAAGCGGCCGAGTTCGGCATGAGCCGCGGCGAGAGCCTCGATCACGGCTGCGTCCTTCCCGTCAGAAAGTTCGCTGGCTCGGGTTGCCGCCACGAGAGCTTTCTTACCGTCACGGAACTTGGAATTAGAGCATGTGGCCCAGATCCAGCTCTGCAACTGCAAACCGGCAGGCGACTTCGGATCGAGTCGCGTGGCCGTTGCGCAATCTTTGAGCGCTTTTTCCCATTCTCCCTTTGCCTGCCACGCCAGTGCGCGATTGATAAAGGCTTCGTCGTTAGCAGGATCGATCTGAATGGCCTTATTGTAATCGGTAAGGGCTTTTTCGGTGTCGCCTTTGGAATTCCAGGCAATACCACGCAAAACGTAGGTCGTCGCATCCCTGGGATCGAGCCGAATGGCAATGTTGAAATCATCAAGCGCTTTGTCGATTTTGCCATGATCTTGCATGACGATGCCACGGTTGGCGTAACCGAGCGACTCTTTCGGCGCGATGCGAATCGCTTCGTCGAAATCTCGCATGGCTTTATCAGATTTCTTCTTCGATTCCCAAGCCTGTCCACGCAAAATGAGCGTTGTGGGGTCTTTCGGATTCAGGCGAATCGCCTCGGTATAATCCTCAATTGCCTGGTCGACTTCTCCCAGCCCTTTTCGGGCGATTCCCCGGTTTGTGTAGGCTCCCGAATCTTTCGGGGCCAACCGGAGCACGGCATCGAAATCGTGGACCGCTTTGGCAAATTCCTCTTTGGCGTTCCAGACCAGACCACGTATTCCGTACGCCTCGGCACACTTGGCATCGAGGCGAATCGCTTCGGTACAGTCCAGGAGAGCCTTCTCCAATTCACCCTTCGTGTGCCAGAGATTCGCCCGGCGGGCATAAGCAGCCGAATCCGCTGGGTCGCGTTTGATTGCGGCAGAGAGCTTTTCGAGCGTTGGGTCTGGCTCGGCCGTTTTATCTTGTGCCGAACACCAGGAGCCAGCGAAAAGCAAGAGGGCGAGCAGACCAACATGACATTTCGTCGCGAAATGAGAAAGCATCAGGCGGTCTCCCAAGGCTGGCATTGCAAATCGTGATCCCGGTCGATCAATGCGTGCGCTTACCGAGAGCGCCGGAAGCATACGGAATATGCCGCACACGGGTCAAGGTGGGACGATTCAACTGCTTTCGAGTAGAATGCTTCTTGATTTCCACCGACCACTCCTGAAAGGCGCCATTCATGAAAACCGCATCCCCGGGCCGCATCATTTTTGTCGTAAGTTCTCTGCTCGTAATTTCGGCAGCGGCAGCAGCGCCCGAGGAACCCGTGGCGGCTCCCAGGGCCTTTGTCGACGGCGCCGCGCCGGGCTGGCGTGCGCTGGGTGATGCCGATTTCGTCAATGTCAACACGGCCGCCGATACCTGGACTTGGAAGAATGGCACTGTCCATTGCACTGGAACGCCTGTCGGCGTGACCCGCTCGCAGAAGAAAATCACCAATTTTGAACTTGTTGCACAGTGGCGTCATCTGAAATCCGGCGGCAATTCGGGAATCTTTATATGGGCCAGCGATGAGGCGCTCGAGGGCCTGAAGCCCAATACACTTCCTCCCGGTGGAATTGAAGTGCAGGTGCTCGATCATGGATATGCCGAGCAGTACGAGAAGCAGACCGGTAAGAAATCCGACTGGTTCACAACCAATGGTGATGTCTTCCCGGTGGGGAAATCCAGCATGACCCCTTTCGCTCCGGCCGCGCCCGACGGCAAGCGCAGTTTCCCTAGAAAGAATCTCAGCCTGGGAGTCGGCGAGTGGAATCACTATTACGTGCGGGCGATCAATGGCGAGGTGCGGCTGTGGGTAAATGGCGAGGAAGTTTCGGGGGGAACCAACTGTGAGCCGCGAACAGGTTATCTGTGTCTGGAATCTGAGGGAGCACCGGTCGAATTCAAGAATCTGAGGATTCGCGAGCTGCCGTAAAAAACGGAAAGTCATTCTCGTCCCTGGTTTTGGTGGCTGACCCGCCCCCCAACTCAAGCCCAAGAGCGCTATTGCCGCAGGCGTGTCGGATTGCTGTAAATATCGACGAGAAACAGCACTGCCTCTTGCTGTCCGGCGTTGATAATGGCATGCGGGACATCGGCGCGATAGCTGACGGAATCGCCTTTGCTGATCAGTTCTGAATCTCCCGCCGATTCGACGCGTACCTGTCCGGTTTCAACGGTTAGAAACTCGCGTGTTCCCTGATAGTGCGGGGCGCTTCGCAAGGCACCTCCCGGCTGAAGCTGGACCTCGTAAAATTCGACGTCCTTCTCGAGGTTTAAGGGACTCAACGTACGAATCCGGCAGTGCTTGTCGGAGCGGTAATGATAGGCCCGATTGTCGGCGCGAATGACGGTGATCGCCGACGTCGCGTCGGGAATCTGGACCAGGTCTCCCAACGTCATGGCGAATGCCTGGGCGATTCGCAGCGTGACAGCCAGGGTGGGGTTGGCCCGTTCGCGTTCGATCTGGCTGAGCATTGAGCGACTCACGCCGCTGGCGCTGGCTAGTACTTGCAGCGACCAGCCCCTTTCGGCTCGCAACTTTCTAACGCGAGAACCCAGATGCTGCGTAATCGTGTCAGCCAGCCCCGGGGCGGGTGCGGAGCTCGGTTTTGTTTGGCGGGTGCGCTTCATGACATTCGTATTGGAGGGCGTACAGGTCGCGTGTGCGATATAATGGAAAGTGCTCTTGCATAATGGAATTCAATGTTTATTATATTGTACAATTCGTCCAGCATCGTGGAATAGGTCTGCGAACGGAATTACGCGGAAAACCTGTCTCAAGGACAAGATGACCATGCCAACCATGAAGGCTCTCGTCAAAGCCAGATCTGAACCGGGACTATGGCTCGAAGATGTCGAATTCCCGCAAAGCGGCATTAATGATGTGCTGATTCGCGTCGATCGCACGGGAATCTGCGGCACCGATTTGCACATCTACAATTGGGACGCCTGGGCGCGGAAGACAATTCCTGTGCCAATGGTGGTGGGGCATGAATTCGTCGGCGAAATTGTGGAAGTCGGCTCAAATGTCAAGGATTTCTTCCCGGGCGATGTCGTAAGCGGAGAGGGACACGTCGTGTGCGGTCGTTGTCGGAACTGCCTGGCGGGACGCCGGCAACTCTGCAAAGACACCAAAGGGGTCGGCGTGAATCGCTCGGGGGCTTTCGCCGAGTTTATCGTGCTGCCGATGACCAATGTCTGGCATCATCGACACGACATCGACCGCGACGTGGCCTCGATCTTCGATCCGTTCGGGAATGCCGTTCACACGGCCCTGTCGTTTCCCGTCCTGGGCGAGGATGTGCTGATTACGGGAGCCGGGCCGATCGGCATCATGGCAACCGCCGTGGCGAAGCACGCCGGCGCGCGGTATGTCGTCGTGACTGACATCAATGATTATCGACTCTCGCTGGCGAAGAGAATGGGAGCCACCGTTGCGCTCAATGCCAGGACCGGAAAACTGGCCGACGTGCAAAAGCAACTGGGAATGAAAGAGGGCTTCGACGTCGGGTTGGAAATGTCGGGGAATCCGGCCGCGTTTCGCGACATGCTCGACAACATGTGCCACGGCGGGAAGATTGCCATGCTGGGCATTCCCGCCGAGCCAATCGCCATTGACTGGAACATCGTCGTCTTCAACATGCTGACGATCCACGGCATTTATGGTCGTGAAATGTATGAGACGTGGTATAAGATGACGGTGATGCTCGAAAGCGGCCTCGACATCCGGCCGGTGATCACGCACCGCTATCAGCACACTGATTTTGAAAAGGGTTTCGAGGTGATGCAGTCCGGGGAGTCGGGAAAGGTCATTCTGGATTGGAAATCATGAACGATTCTTTTGGGCAGCACATCACCCGACAGCTTGATGAGATACGTGCCGCCGGCACGTATAAGAGCGAGCGTGTCATCAGCACGCCACAAAAAGCGCACATTCAGGTTGAAGCGGGAGCTCCTGTTCTCAATCTGTGCGCCAACAACTACCTGGGGCTGGCCGATCATCCTGCGGTAGTTCAGGCGGCACACACAGCCCTCGACCGGTGGGGGTATGGTCTGTCGTCGGTGCGATTCATTTGCGGAACACAGGGAGTGCATAAAGAACTAGAGGCCGCCTTGAGCTCTTTTCTGGGGACGGAAGACACAATCTTATACGGCTCGTGCTTTGACGCCAACGGCGGCTTGTTTGAAGCGCTGCTGGGGGCCGATGACGCCGTCATTTCTGACGATCTCAATCACGCCAGTATTATTGACGGGATTCGCCTGTGCAAAGCGCAGCGTTTCAGATACCGCAACAGTGACATGAGCGACCTCGAAGAGAAGTTGCGAGAATCTGCAGGCGCACGTTATCGGCTCATCGCCACCGACGGTGTCTTCTCGATGGACGGCTACATCGCCAATCTGCCAGCGATCTGCGAACTGGCCGATAAGCATGACGCGCTCGTCATGGTCGATGATTCACACGCGGTGGGCTTCATAGGGCCGCAAGGACGCGGGACGCACGAGTTGCACGGCGTCGTCGGCAGAATCGACATTCTCACGGGCACGCTGGGAAAGGCCTTGGGAGGCGCCAGCGGAGGCTATACGAGCGGTCGGCGCGAGATCATCGAACTGCTACGTCAACGGTCGCGGCCGTACCTCTTCTCGAATACCCTCGCTCCCTCCATCGCCGGCGCATCGCTGAAAGCGTTTGACCTCTTGACCGCGTCAACCGCATTGCGCGACAAACTTGAAGCCAATACGCAGTTTTTCAGGGGAGAGATGACGCGCCGCGGTTTCAATATCCTGCCGGGGACGCACCCGATTTCGCCGATCATGCTGGGGGACGCCGCTTTGGCTACGCGCGTGGCGAGTGCCATGCTGCAAAAAGGGGTGTACGTCATCGGCTTCTCGTACCCGGTCGTTCCGCAGGGGAAAGCCCGAATCCGCACGCAGATTTCGGCCGCCCATTCGCAGGCAGATCTGGAATGTGCCGTTCGCGCGTTCAGCGACGTCAAACACGAGTTGAAGTTGTGAATGTGACGCGGTAAGCGATCGTCGTGCCTTTGCGAAATAGACATCGTGGTGCGCCTGGGCGGATTGTATCGGTACTTCCGCTGGACCCGACTAGTTGTTTTTCGTCTCGCAGTGGATTCTCACACCCGTTGCGAGAGGATGAACTAAGTTTGGGTGACATGGAGACTACCGTCGGCATGCGCGCGGTGAACGCGAATTGCGCCATCATGCCCCTGACTACCGACCGCCCCAATGGGGGCGTAGCCAATGAATTACGATGCTGAAATTGACGACTGCCCTATCGCGACTTGTGGACTGGCTGCTTCCGGAAAAGCTTCGGACGGCTGACGCGGACACGCGAAGGCGGGCACGACTCATCATCGCCTTCACCTTTGCGCTTGTAATTTGGGCACCCATCTTCGCGGTGGTTTACGACGTGTTGCGTCTGCCTGCCTTCGCATGCAGCGTTCTTCTTGCTGGTGTCCTGTCGCTCGTTAATATCGCGTTTTTTCGCGCTACGGGGTCGAGCTCGTGGGCCGCCAACCTGATTACTCTGGATCTTTTCGGTCTCCTGGCGTTCCTTTCGGCGCTCAGCGGAGGAATCAGTTCTCCGGCGGCTGCCTGGTTCGCAGCAATTCCCATGATGGCGGCGACAATGGCGGGCTGTCGCGCGGGCATGGTCTGGCTCGCGGCAACACTGGGAATGCTAATCATGCTTTTTGTAATGGACGGACCGCAAAGGTCGATAGTCAGCAATCTCACACCCCGGCAATTGTCAATCTATGCCTTTGCCGCCGTGAGCGGAATTACAGTGGTCGTGTATTCTCTTACCTTGATTTACGAAAAACTGAAAGACCGTGCGTTGGCAACGGTGCTGGCGGCCAACCGCGCCAAGAGTGAATTCCTGACCAATATCAGCCATGAGCTGCGCACTCCATTGACGGCGATTTTGGGGTTCACTGACGTGCTGCTGGATGATAGCGAAAATCTTACCTCCTCGGGACGGATCAAAAAACTTCAGACAATTCGACGCAATGGTCAACATTTGGTGGAGTTAATCAATGATATTCTCGACCTGTCGAAGATCGAATCCGGGAAGATGACGGTCGAGCAATTGCCGGTCTCGCCGGCCCGCATTCTGTATGATGTTGTTGGCCTGCTGCAGGAGCGAGCAGAAGCCAAAAACCTGGCGTTGTCGGCTGTTCTTGAAGGACCGTTCCCGGCGACGATTTGCACTGACCCCACTCGTTTACGGCAGATTCTGATCAATTTGGTAGGAAATGCCATCAAATTCACTCAAGCGGGATCGGTGACCATTACGGCGCGAATTGTAACGTCCGACTCTGTTTCCTCTAAATTGCAAGTCGATGTGGCTGACACTGGCATCGGCATGACGAACGAGCAACTCGCGCGGCTCTTTGAACCGTTTACCCAGGCTGATGCTTCGTGCAGTCGCACTTACGGGGGGACAGGACTGGGGCTGGCCATCAGCCGCCGACTGGCGCGCATGCTGGGCGGCGATATTTCAGTGACGAGCGCTGCTGGCCTGGGAAGCTTGTTCCAAGTCGAAATTGCTGGCGGCGGCGCGATCGGGAGCGCCGTTAATGCAGGTGAAGCAGTTGCCCCGGCAGCAGAGATTGATACGGCAGAGGAGTCGAAATGTTTAAAGACTCTCGACGGCGCGGCGGCCGAAGCCCAGCCTGTGCCTGTCAGACAACTTGCCGGATTGCGAATTCTTCTGGCCGAGGATGGAGCCGACAATCGTCTGCTCGTCGGCTTCGTACTTCGCAAGGCCGGGGCAGAAGTACAGTTTGCAGAGAACGGCCGGATCGCCGTCGACTGTGCTCAGGCCGCAATCCGAGAGGGCACTCCGTTCGACATCATTTTGATGGACATGCAGATGCCCGTCCTCGACGGGTATTCGGCGACTCGCGAGCTACGTGCAGCAAAGTATTCTTTGCCGGTCATAGCCCTCACTGCCCACGCGATGTCCGAAGACCGGCAGAAATGTCTCGACGCCGGCTGCGACGAATATGCCACCAAACCTATTAATCGGTCGCAATTGCTCGCGCTGATTGTGCAGCACGGGCGTTCTAGTGCACGATTTGCAACAGCCGCCCTGTCATCGGTTACAGCGCCGGAAGCACACATTCGGCCAAGTTGAGTACCGCAAGCACCGTTCGACAAGTGGGACTCTTGCTCGCCGGCCGTTGGCAGTCGCATAAGCTCGTCACGCAGCCTGAAAATCTGTACGCGTGAAGCAACGAAGCGCGATGGTTTGCGCTTACATCTGGTGTCGTGCGTAAGAGGATGGATGGCGCACAGAGTCCGCCAAATCGCGTCTGAGCCTCTTTGGCCGCTCTTTTTCCCGCGAAATGCGGGCAGCGGCTATCTGATGTTCCAAACGAGTGACTGCATGAATCGAGAATGACCCGGATTCGCATTACCGACTGCTCGATCGTAATTCAGATCGGCCTCTAATTCTAAAAAATGCGATCCGCATGTAAAATGTATTACGCCCCCAACACGCGTGAATTAAGACGCACTTTGCCTGATTAATGCGGGATGATGCGTTGTACGGTTTTCTGTTGGCCTCCGGCGCGGTAGCATGGCGCGATTAAAATCGCCATTGCAGTCCGCGCCCGCCAGATCGAGTACGAAATGAGCAACCCGCCAGTCAGCCATCCCCTTGTGGGCGTCATCATGGGGAGCAAATCCGACTGGGAAACGATGTGCCATGCGGACGAAACATTGAAACAATTCGATGTGCCTCACGAGTGCCGCATCGTCTCGGCCCATCGTACTCCCGACTGGATGTGCGAATACGCAGCGACCGCCGAAGGGCGGGGCGTCGAGGTAATTGTGGCGGGGGCTGGTGGAGCGGCCCATTTGCCAGGAATGGTCGCATCGCAAACGGCACTTCCTGTACTGGGGGTACCGGTTCAGAGCCAGACCTTGCAGGGCCTTGACTCATTGCTTTCGATCGTCCAAATGCCTGCCGGGGTGCCGGTCGGCACACTCGCGATTGGCAAAGCCGGGGCGATCAATGCAGCCCTTCTCGCCGTGCGAATTCTGGCAACGACACGACCCGAGCTCAGAAAGAAACTCAAAGATTTTCAGCACGAACAGGCCCGGAAGGTGCGTGAGGAGTCGCTGTCGTGAGCGAAGCAATCCTTCCCGGAGCCACGATTGGCGTCCTCGGCAGCGGGCAGCTTGGGCGGATGTTCGCCATCGCGGCCCGGCGCATGGGCTATCGCGTCCATACCTTTTCGCCCGATAATGACACTCCCACCGGGCAAGTCGCCGATCTCGAAGTTCAGGCGTCCTACGATGATCTTGACGCCGTGTGCGAGTTCGCCCGCAAAGTATCGGTGGTGACGTTCGAGTTCGAGAACGTACCCGCCCCCACCGCTGAGGCGGCGGCACGGTTTGCACCCGTGCGTCCTGACGGGTCAGTGTTGCACGTGACCCAACATCGTTTGCGTGAAAAGACATTTCTGAGCCAGGCCGGGTTTCCGGTGACGCCATTCGTGGCCGTGCATTCCCAGACTGAACTCGAAGAGGGGCTGGCGCAATTGGGGTGTCCGGCTGTGCTTAAGACCGCCGGTTGGGGCTACGATGGCAAAGGACAGTTCAAGATTACGACGCCAGGCCAGGCCGGTGAGGCCTGGCATTCGGTGAACACTGGCGAGGCGGTGCTGGAGGCCTTCGTCGATTTCGAGCGGGAGGTCTCGGTGGTCGCCGCTCGTTCAACTGACGGCGCGATGGTGACGTTTCCAGTTGTCGAGAATTCTCACCGTAATCATATTCTCGATTTGTCGTGCTGCCCAGCGCGGGTTTCTGTAAAGATTGCCAATGAAGCGGCTGAAATAGCCCGGGGTGT
>JAYTRB010000455.1:0-5210 GCA_043746425.1 Planctomycetia bacterium | reverse complement strand
TTAACCGGCCTGCTTCCCGCGCTCTTGGCACAGGGAATGACACCCTTCGACGCGGCTCAACTGGCGGTCTATCTTCATGGACTGGCAGGAGATCTGGCGGCCGTCGATTTCAGTCAGCCGGGACTGATTGCCTCGGACCTGCCTCGGTTTCTCGGCAAAGCGTGGAAGCAGACCGGCGCCACCTGACACCCCTGCGAACTCGCTGGCCCGATCTTGCCCCGTCTCACATTGCCGGCCCGTGCGCCACGGTCGCAGGGCAATAACCGGTAGCGATGAATGAAAGTCGACCCTCAGCCTTTTACCACAATCTGCTGCGGTTTCGCTCCCTTTGAAACGGCGCAATTATTAATGCAATCGCGCCACATAAATTCCGCGTGTTCGCGGCTACTTCTTCTCGTTCTCGGCTTTCGTACTTTCTTCTTTACCTTTCGCGGCTTGATCCTTGTCGCTTTCGGAGACCTTCTTCTGCACGTCGACCGCCTCTTTATTGACGGTCTTGGCGATTTTCTCTGAAAGCTTCTTGGCCAACAGACCGCTTGGGTCGCAACCGGCAGCTACTGAAACGATCTTGCCCCCTTTGGCGATCAAAAAGTTCGTCGGCATGGTCTTTGTTTCGAAGACATTCCAGGCTTCGCCTTTGGTGTCGACGGCATAGAGCATGTTCAGCTTCTTTTCTTTGGCATATGCGGCAACTTTTGCATCGGGCTCTTTGAAGATTGCCAGCGACGTCAATCCGGCATCCTTGTATGACTCGTGAATTGCCTGGAAGTACGCCAGTTCCTTGTCGCAACCCGAACAACCGCAGGTCAGCCGAACCAGGACCGGGCCTTTGGCGGTCAATTCTTTCAGATCGATTTCTTTTCCGGAACTGTCTTTGACCTTGAAGTCTGGCGCCTGCGTACCGACATCAACCTTTTTCGGCGCCTGCGCAGGATTCACTTTTTTCGAGGCCGGTGCGGCCTCTTCGCCAAGGGCCACGCCAAGTACGAAGTGCAACGCCGACATAAATGCAAGAGAACGAATCATGCACAGCTCCTTAGTCGAGATACAGGCAGAGGCTTCCTGACACATCAACGGAAGTTTAATCGAAATCGCGGCCGAAAACGAGACCAAAGAGCGAGATTTGGCTTATTGCATGCGACTTCGGCCCGACAAGAGCAAGAAAATAGACGTGAAAAGGAATGCATCGAGAAAATTGTGGTCTACAGACTTTCGGGCCACGCATGTCGACCTTTGGGAACTCTGCCTGTCGAGCCCGATCGGACGCTGGCACCGGCTGGGACGTTTTTCTTCGGCACAAGCGATAAATTTCGCATTTTTGGGGATTTTTCCACGGCCTTCGTCATATTCATCGGGTTGCTCCGATCCTTAAGGTTCAGCGTTGGTCCGGCTGTGAAACGCGAAGAAGAGCGATCGCCGACGGTGGAGACCGCCGTATGCGGGCTGACGCCCGATGCGACGCCACTTCCCCATGCTTGGCTGTTTTTTCCTGTAAAACTTGCTCACCCGTACGATCAACTCTGAACTTCAGGCGGTCAGGGTCCACCGATGTTTGCATTCGGCGTGTGGATTAATGCAATCATCTTGGTTGCTTTTGCACCACATTGGTTAATTTCGCACCATAGAGGCATGCATATATTTCGATGTTCCAGCCCCGCGAATATTCAGAGGTGGTCCGCGGTTTGAAGCTAAAAGGAGGGGATTTCTCGAATGATTTTGAATTGTTGTGCAAACCATCGACGTTCGATCTGTCGACCATTACCGGCAATCATTAGCCTGCATTGATGCGACTGAAATGCAGTGAAAACGGCACGGAAATTGCTTTGACGTTGCCGGTCATAGGGCGGAAGAAGGCAAGCGAGCGTCTCAGCAATCATTGACGAGCATTTGGAAGGAGCAGTGCTGTGGAATCGACCAAGTCAGTCAACTGGTTTCTCATCGCTAGTACCGCGGTCGCGGTGGGCATGATGATTGCAATGGCCCTGAGCCTCGGTGGGCAGATCCTGTAGCAGGCGACCGCAACGGGTCAATTGTCACCCCGCCGCAAAATTGAAGAATTCCAACGCCCTCACCAGAAGATTCTGGCTGCAATGAGGGTTTTTCCATTCTTTGGGGCGGCGGGTTGCTCACGGCGATTTGACTCCGCGGGCCAGCAGGCTATGTTTTCATCGAGCCTGCGTCTCCCCTTCTGGTCGAGATGGCAGACCTGCTCTTGGGGCCGTGGACGCGGACTTGTCCACGGCCCCATTCCTTTTCTTTGACTCAATTCTTTGTCCGCCGCAACGGGGGTAGATAATCCCCGAAAGCGACAAGTTCCGTATTCTTCGTCCGGCGATACCGTGCCCGCGCGCTTTCGTCTACAATCGACTTTTGCCGACCGATTCATGTTTTACCCGTTTTTGACACACAGAATCGAGGAGTCTTTTCCATGCGGGCCGCATTTCTTACCAGCCTTTGCATTGTCGCGGCGGCTGCTCCGTCAGCACGGGCCGATGGCCTCATCTACCAGCTACCCGTCGACGGTGCGCAGATCCGTTACGATATCGAGCTTACCATTTCGGTCGCCGGACAGGATTTGGACTTAAAAGGCTCGGTCGTCGTGAGTTCGGTGGGGCAGACGACGGTTGAAAACGAGAAATGCCGCTGGATCGAGTTCAAGATGATCATGAATGCCGACGGGCAGGAACGGATAACCATCACCAAGGCGCTTATTCCCGAAGCGCACATCGGGAAAGGGAAGTCACCGATGGAACACCTGGTCCGCGCATGGGCGAAAGAGGGCGAGGGCGAAGCCCAGGAGGTCAAAGACTTCAAAAGTCCGCAGGCCACACTGCTCCGGGCTTTTCTTGCCGCCCCCCCGAAAAATGTCGCCGAACTCGCAAACGTTGAGATCGATGGGAAACTCGGAAAACTCGAGTGTCCTGGGATTACGGGCGACGGCGAATTCGATGTCGAGAACTCGACGATCGGCATCCATTACGAGAACCGGCTTCACGAGAAAGCGCCATTCGGCGTCGTGAGTGCCGTCTGGAAGTTCGACATCAAGAACAACGGCCAGGTGGCAATCGCCGGAACGCTTAAGTTTATTCCCACCGACTCGAACACGACCGCGCTCAGCGATCTGCCGGACAAAAAGTGAGCACTGATCTCGCACTCTAGACAATCGCTGCCGATTTTGGCAAAGTGGCAGCGACATGATTGCCCGGCGTTCTTCGACCGAGACGGCTCTGAATTCAAATCGATAAAGGAGAGAATGAGTGCTCGCCACGAACAAGATCTACGAGAAAGACTGTCTGGCGGGAATGAAAGAGCTCGCTTCCGGAAGTGTTGAATTGGCGTTCGCCGATCCCCCTTTCAACATCGGATATGACTACGACGTCTATGACGATGAAAAAGAATCGGAGCATTACCTGGAGTGGTCGCGGCAATGGATCGATGGGGTCTACCGAGCTCTCAAACCAACAGGGGCGTTCTGGCTTGCGATCGGGGATGAATACGCCGCGGAGTTGAAAATCATCGCTCAGAAAACCGGTTTCAAATGCCGTAGCTGGGTCATCTGGTACTACACATTCGGCGTCAATTGCAAATTGAAATTCAGCCGGTCACACGCGCACCTGTTTCACTTCATCAAGGATCCGAAAGAGTTTACGTTCAACGACATGGCAATTCGCGTCCCTTCGGCGCGGCAGCTTGTTTATGCCGACGCGCGCGCCAATCCGGTGGGCCGATTGCCGGACGACACCTGGATTCTGCGGCCACAAGACGTTCCCGATGGTTTTGCGGCGACCGACGACACGTGGTACTTTCCGCGCGTGGCCGGGACGTTCAAAGAGCGTGCTGGCTTTCATGGATGCCAGATGCCCGAGCAACTTCTGGGGCGGATTATTCGTTGCTGTTCCAATCCGGGTGAGTTGGTGCTCGATCCTTTTTCGGGGAGTGCCACGACGCTGGTTGTCGCCAAAAAACTCGACCGGCAGTGGATCGGATTCGAACTTTCGGCTGCGTATGTGCAGCATGGCCAATCGCGGGTCGATGCGGCACGAGTGGGCGAGCCTCTGGAAGGGGCCCCCGAACCGCAGGTCAGTGCGCCCGCCACGCCGGCTGCGAATTTAAACAGAGGAAATGCTTCTGGCCGGATGGAAAAGGCCAAGCCCGTGCGAACCAGGCAGAAGACAATCGCCCTGCCGCCAGATTGATGACGACAACACACTGTGAATGAACGCAGTATGTCTGGGCTGTGTCTCGGGTTCGACCCGCCGCGACTCAATGCCGCAGTATCAACGTATTCTGACATGTGCGCTGAATTGAACCCACCCGGTCTGCGCGATTGATTCGGCAGCAGCATCAGCGGTCTGTCTGCGTTCGTGATGGCGGGCGAGTTCCACGACACGCCATGCGACAGTGTTCGTCGCGAGTGTGGCTCGGAGCGTGCTGCGAAAATCGCTATGATGCCGCCTCGAATCCGATCCTGCCTCAGGGGGAGTCTGCAGCATGAGACTTTTTTTGCGCGTCGCTTTGCTATCGGTGTTCGGGTTGGCCATCGTTTGTCGGACAGGCTTCGCTCAGCCTGAAAAACAGGTGATGTGGGGTGCATCGATCATGCCGCAGCCCTTCGACACACGGCCCTTTCGTGAGATCAGAATCCCGAACTGGGTCGAGGATACGATCGGTTGCGGTTACACACTGTCAGTGATGGATGCCAAGGCCCGGGTCGCAGCGGCCGCGCACGGCGTGTCGATCAGTGAGATGGGCTTTGTCGACCCGTTTTATGCCTATTACGAAAGCCGGTTGTTGAAGAAGCGCAGCCCGCATGTACCCACTGATCGGCTTGAAAACGAAATTGCCGAATATAAGCGACTAGGCGTTCGAATCCTCGGGGTCTATCCGCCATGCCTGCAAGGCGAGGTATATGAAGGCCATCCCGACTGGCGGCGAATCGCGACCAATACGACCGAGATTCCAAAGATCGATATGAAGGCGTATCCGCATGGCGGGATGCTGTGCCTGCTGGGCCCTTACGGCGAATTCTTCATCGACGTTCTGGCTGAAATCCTCGAAAAATTTCCCGACGTTGACGCTTTTAGTTTTGACGGCCTGCACTACGGCGGTGTCTGTTATTGCCAGCACTGCCGCCAGAGTTTCATGAAGGAGACCGGAGCCGAGATTCCCCCTGCCGACATGAACACCCAGGCCTTCCGCCGCTATCAGCA
>JAYTRB010000454.1:0-1669 GCA_043746425.1 Planctomycetia bacterium | reverse complement strand
GCGGTTTCAACCGGCTGGCCTTTCGCGCCGGGTGAATGCCAGCCCGATGCAGAATTTCGCTGGCATAGAGGTTACCGATTCCTGCCACCAGTTTCTGATCGAGCAGGGCGACTTTGATTTTCCGAGCGGTCGATTTACATCGCGCCAGCCATTCGTCGGGGGTCATCTCGAGCGCATCAGGTCCCAGGCGGTTGTCTCCCAGGGCCTCGAAAAGTTGTTCGGGAAGAAGCAGCCGCACCGTTCCCAATCCGCGCTGGTCCCAGAACCAAAGTGACTGCCGCTTCTTTCTGTCGGCCAGTTGCCATTCAAACCGCAGATGTTCGACATCGGGAGGATCAGCCAGCAGCACGAGGCCTGTCATCCGCGGTTCGATGACGAACGCTGCGCGGCTTGAGAGTTCGAGCACGATTTTCTTGGCCCTGCGGCGCACGGCCACCACAGTTTGTCCTTCGCAACGGCGCCTGATGGCCGCCAGCGACGGACGCAGCGGTATTGGCCGGCACGCGCACGGGCAACGATCGAACACGACAATCTGCTTTCCCTCGACCGCCGGTCGAATCCCCCGCACCATCGTTTCGACTTCGGGTAGTTCAGGCATTCAACCTGCCAGCAATTGTTGCTCGAGCGTATTCAGCACGTCGGCCAGACGCCAGCTTTGCGAGGCAACCTTCACCTGCATGTCGCGGGCGAGCCAGTCGGCGACTTTCCGATCGGCGGAAATAACCGTGGCATGGTTGCGGCCCCCGAAGAATTCTCCTATCTCGCTATACGCTGCCCGCGTATGTCGGCGGGCCAGATACATCGCCAGCATGCGTGGCTCGCTGACCGAGCGTGTGCGCCGGGCCGATTTCAGATCAGCAACTTCCAGCCCAAATAGATCGCATACTGCCCGTTCAATGTCGGCCATTCGCACCACCCGCAGACAATCGCGTTCGAGATCTCCCAGAACCTCGCGGGCGGCCGTCGCCCCCACGCGTTTTCCGGTCATGCGATGATACACCTGCAGACAGTGCAGGGCTCCTTCGAGCTCGCGGACATTGTTTGAAAATCGCTTGGCGACATACTTGAGTGCCTCGGGACTGAAGTCGGCGTCGAGCCGACGCGCTTTGCCAACGGCGATGCGCTCACGGGTTTCAAGATCGGGAGGTTCGAGCCGGCAGACCATGCCCGACAGAAACCTCGTTTTCAGCTCATCGCTGATTTTCGTCAGCAGCCGAGGATGTCGATCGCCGCAGACAACCAGAAGCTTGCCGTGCCGTTCGAGTTGTTGAATCGTGTGCAGAAACTCTTCCTGCACCCCTCGTTTGGCATCGAGGAAATCAATGTCGTCTACGAGCAGTACGTCGATCGTGCGAAACCGCTGCCGAAACGCCGGCAGTGACCGATCGCGAAAGGCCTGCGTGAAGTAATTCGTAAACTGCTCTGATGTCAGATAGACGACCTGCAAGCCAGGGTTCTTTCGCCGCACTTCGCGATACAACCCTTCCAACAAATGCGTCTTACCCATTCCCACCGGGCCGTAAATGAACAGTGGCCCCGAAGCCCCGTCGGGCCGCGCACTCACCTGCCGTACCGCCGTAATCGCCAATTCGTTGCACGACCCGACGACAATTTCGCTCAGGTCGGCAAAGCGGCGTCCCTGGCGAACGGGAGCAGACGCGGCAGTCAC
>JAYTRB010000453.1:0-3936 GCA_043746425.1 Planctomycetia bacterium | reverse complement strand
GCTGGTTATTGACTTTCGCCCCTGCGGGGCTAACTCGAGAGTGGAACAATCATGCTCTGCATCGCCGTGGCCCCCGAATCGCGCCGTTTAGGTAAAGTCGACCTTTTCAACGCGGCGCCGCAATGCGACCTGATCGAGTTTCGCCTCGACCGGCTCGGCAAAGAGCCCGACCTCAAAGAAATGATGGAAGGGATCAACAAGCCAATTCTCATTTCGTGCCGTCGCAAAGAGGATGGCGGCGCCTGGGAGGGAACCGAAGAAGAACGGCTCGTGCAACTCCGCACGGCCATTATAACGGGTCCGGCGTACGTCGAGCTCGAACTCGACATCGCCCAGCACATTCCGCGGTTTGGAAATACCAAACGTGTCATCAGCTATACCAGCCTTACCAGGCCGCTGTCGAATCTTGAACCGGTCATCGATGAGGCGATCGCGGCGAAAGCCGACGTCGTAAAAATCGTCGGACCCACGCCGACGCTCGAGTCTGCCTGGCCGTTATTGTCGACAATCAGCAAGAAACGCAACATTCCCGTAGTGGGAATGGGGCTGGGGAAAGCGGGAGTAATGTTCTCGCTGCTGGGTTTGAAGTACGGCGCTCCCTGGATCTACGCGGCATTGGAGGAAGGGCTGGAAGCGCATGAAGGGCAGGCGACGATAACCGAGCTGAACGAGATCTACCGTTGGCGCGACATCGGGTCGCAGACAAGGTTTGTCGCGGTGGCCGGGTTTGGAGCAGCGGAGACAGCCGCCGTCCGGTTGCTGAACGCCGGATTTGCCCATCATCAGCTCAATATTCGCTGTCTGCCCCTGTTGCTTGGCGTGTCAGATAAGATTGGACAGAAGCTCGACACGCTGCACATCAACGTGGTTTTAGCGAATCCGCAGCTGGGCGAGCGGGCGCTCAATCTCGCGTCGGAAATCGAAGACGCTGCCCGGAAGACGCAGTATGCCGACTTGCTCATCAAACAAACAGACGGCTGGCACGCGTACAATGCCGTCTGGAAAAGCGTGCTGCGTGTCATCGAGTCGCACCTGGGAGGCAAAACGTCCGAAGACCGTCCGCTCGAGGGCAGAAACGTTTTTGTCATCGGCGCCGGTGGGATCGCCCGCAGTGTCGCCTTTGGTGTTCAGAAGCGCAAGGGGCTGCTCAGTGTCACCGCGTCCGATGACGGCGAAGCCCAGCGGCTGGCCCAAGAGGCCAGCGCCCGCTTCGTTCCCATCGCAAGCATGTACGACACTCTGTGTGATTTGGTGATCATCACCGAGGAACAGGCGTCTGGTCCATCGGCGCCGCCCACCGGAAATGCGGGGGTCAAACTCAACCCGGCATTTCTGCGACCGCCGATGTGGGTTACCGACCTGACAAATCTGCCAAACGAGACAGTTCTTCTGAATGAGGCCCGCCATCGTGGTTGCAAGATCATCGAACCAGCGGCAATTTTCAGCGACCATATCACAGCAATTTTCAAGACCATCACGGGAAAAGACTTGCCTGCGGAGATCTCGGGAAATCTTGCCGATTAACTATCGGACCATCTCTTTATGCAACTTCAACCGGCAGCGTCAGCTTGGCCGAACCGATCTTTGTTTTCACGGTTACGTCCATCGTGACTTCGGGGGGCCTTCGCCGAGCCTGGCAGCTTGACTCTGCTGGCCTGCGGTGCGGTGGGCCTGCCGGCCACTCATTGGCGCCAGCGGAAAGTTCCAACGCTTATGCGTGCTGGCGCCGTATGAGGGAAGGCGTGGGGACAGCAAGCCCTCGCGCGCTGGCCGGTTTTTTTCAGAACGCCTTGCAACCTTTGCTGCAATCAGGCATCTTAACAGGCAGGCTGGATGGGATCAGGCTGGGGCGGAAGGCGGTTGTGAGTCGTCAACTTGGTTTTACCCCGTTTCCTCAAGGAAGGAGTTTGTCGATGAAGAAGTTTTCTGGAATTGCAGCGATTTGCCTGATGGCGGTGGCTGGTGCGGCATGGGCCGCCGAAGAGCTCAAGTCGGGCTTGCCGGTCGGCGAAAAAGATGTGCCTCCCTTCCACGTACGCGATATTACCGGACCGGCCAAAGGTAAGACGCTGTGCTATCGTTGCCAGTACGGATCAAAGCCGGTCGTTACGGTATTTGCCCGCGAGCTCACCGATGAAGTCAAAGATCTGGTGAAGAAGATCGACGCGCAAGTCGGCAAAAACAAAGAAAAGAAGATGGCCGCCTTCGTGTGCGTCCTCACCGACGACCCAGATGAAGTCGAGCCCCAGCTCGAGGCTTTCGCCAAAGAAGCCAAGCTCGCCAACACTCCGTTGACCATCATCGAAGGGGTCGCTGGCCCCGAAGAGTACAAACTTTCGAAGGATGCCGAAGTCACCGTCATGATGTGGGTTGAGAGCGAAGTGAAGGTCAACCATGCTTTCGGCAAGGGCAAGCTCGACAAGAAGGCTGTCGAATCCCTGACCAAAGACACCAAAAAGATTCTGGAATAATTCTTTTGCCCGCATTCGCTTAGAATGCCCACCGCAAGGCGTCGATTGCGGCCAGCACGCGGCCTGCCCAATAGGGGGCCGCGCGTTAGGCCGCTTTTCTTGCATTACCGGGGGCCCTCGTGCTGCCCTGCCTTGGGTCCCGACGATTCAGACAACGCGTGTCACGCCAGAGAGAATCTGGAAGGAAGTTGCAAATGCCCGCGTCTATTCGAGGACTCGTCGGCGGCGCGATTCTGTTGGCCGGCTCGACACTGTTTGCCGGCAGTTCCAATAGCCTGATCGATATTTCAGCTGACGGCGCCATTCTGGCCTCTGCCAACCGCGACAACGGAACCGTCAGTATTGTCGATGTGGCATCCGCGAAAGTTCTCCATGAGATTCAGGTCGGCCAAAAACCCGAGGGGGTCTCATTTTTGGGATTCTCGCATACGCTGGCTGCGACCGTCTACGGCGACGATAAAATCGTGATTCTCGACGCCGATGCGGGAGCTGTCGTTCGAACTGTGCCAGTATTTGATGAACCATACGGTATCGTGGCAACTCGCGACGGCTCGAAAGCGTACGCGACGCTCGAGTATCCCGGGCAGGTTGTTGAAATCGACCCGGCCGACGGAACGATCATGCGGACTTTCGCCGCGGGTCAATTCCCGCGCGGTATCGCCATGTCGCTCGACGAGCGACGATTATTCGTCACCGAGTATTACTCGGGCAGCGTCCTGGCCATCGACCTTGAAACCGGCACGGTCGCCGATCGCTGGCAGGGAACGTCAAGCGAGAATCTGGCGCGGCAGATTGCCGTGCATCCGTCACGTTCGAAAGCCTACGTTCCGCACATCCGCTCGCGGGTAACGGTCAATCGCGGTGAGGGTTCGGTTGTACCATTCGTGTCGGTGCTCGATCTCGAACCCGGTGAGGGGCGCCGCCGTAAGCCCGTTCCGATGGACCAATTCGTGAGCCTGTTCATCGTTTCCAACCCGTGGGAAGTCGCCATCTCGCCAGACGGAAAGCTGTTGTGCGCTGTATTCGCCGGCACCGACGACATGTATGTCTGCGCAGTTCTCGACGACAATTACCGCGAGCTGTCACATCGCAGCACTGTGAAGCTGGGGCATAACCCGCGGGCGATCAAATTTGCTCCCGATGGGAGGACGTTTTACGTCTACAACACGCTCGATTTCGAAGTGGTGGCTTTCGAGACCGAATCGCTGAAGCGTCAAACGCCGATCCGCGTTTGCAACAATCCGTTGAAGGATGAGATTTTAAGGGGTAAGATCCTGTTTTACTCGGCCCTGCAACCGATGGTGGGGCGGCGCTGGATTTCCTGTGCGAGCTGCCACCCCGATGGTGACGGAGACGGCCGAACATGGCAGAACCCCGAGGGCCTGCGGAACACGACGGCCTTGTTTGGCATGGCGTGGACGCATCCCATTCACTGGTCGGCCGACCGCGATGAAGTTCAGGATTT
>JAYTRB010000452.1:0-6051 GCA_043746425.1 Planctomycetia bacterium | reverse complement strand
GTCGCCAGCCATGCCACGAGCAAGCTCCGCGAAGCCGACGACTTATTCCGGGTGCAGACGCTGGGTTTTCGCGGAGAAGCCCTGGCCTCGATCGCCGAAGTCAGCCGCTTTCGGATTCGCAGCCGGCAGCACGATCAGCCGACGGGGACGGAAATTGAAGTCCTGGCAGGGGTGCCCAGCCCGGTGCGACCGTGCGGCGGTCCGGTGGGAACTTTGATCGAAGTTCGCGATCTATTTGCCAATACGCCTGTCCGCCGCAAGTTTCTTAAGCAACCGTCGACCGAATTCGGGCACATCAGCGAGCAGTTTACAAAGATCGCCCTGGCCCATCCGCGATTGCACCTGGTTTTGCGCCACAATGAGCGGCTGGTTTATGAGCTTCCCGCGGTCGAGAAACTGCTCGATCGCATCAGCCTGTTCTTCGGAACCGACCTGGCCCAAAACCTGATCTGGGTCGAGTCAGAATTCGAACAGGTTCGGCTGTGGGGTTATGTGGGGCATCCTTCGCAGAGCAAGGCAACGCGCAAGGGGCAGTATCTATTTCTTAATGGCCGCTGGATACAAGATCGATCGTTGCAGCACGCGCTGGGCGAGGCGTACCGCGGACTGTTGATGGTGGGGCGCAATCCTGTGACGTTTCTGTTTCTCGAAATGCCTGCCGATATGGTCGACGTCAACGTTCACCCCACCAAATCCGAAGTGCGCTTTCGAGAGAGTCAGAAACTGTACCGGCAGCTCTTGTCGACGATCCGTACGAAGTTTCTGGGGATGAATCTCAACAGCGAACTGCATCTGCGTTCGCCAGTGGCGGCAGCCCCGGCGCCTGTCTTGCAACCTTTCAAATCGCGAGTCGATCCTGAGCGGCAGGCCGCGCTGCAGCAAGAGCTGGTGACGTGGGTCAAGGACCAGTCGCGCGACTGGGGTACGGCCGGATATGAACCGGTCTATCCGGACCTTCCCGAAGAGCCGGCTCGACGAGACGAACAGCCAGACGCAAGCGATCGGGCGAGCTGGGAAGTGCAGCCGGCCTTTGCGTCGCAGGCGTCGTCTACGGCACCTGCCCCATGGCCCGCGTTGCCGCGCCCGACCGACGAGGGCGCAGGCGCGCACTTCAATCGGGTCGATGAACCGCACGCCGCTGAGATGGCGTCGTTCGTCGCTGCCGGGCCGGTGCCCGGGTCGGCGCCGGGGCCCTTCGACTCTGCACGAGGAGCCGCGCCGCGGCCGAACGGATTTTCCGAGCCACTCGATGTGCGGGCCATGCAGATTCACGATTCGTACCTGGTGGTCGAGACCGACGAGGGGCTGACGGTGGTCGATCAGCACGCGCTGCACGAACGAATTCTCTACGAGCAGCTCAGGAACCGCGTTCTGTCGGGAACAATCGAGTCGCAACGGCTGCTGGTGCCGCAACCGGTTGAACTTTCGACCGCCGAGGCGGCGCTGCTTTCGGAGCAGGCTGGCGTGCTCTCGCAGTTCGGGCTTTGTCTTGAGGATTTCGGAACGAACACAGTGCTGGTGACGGCGTATCCCGTCATGCTGTCGCGACTCAACCTGGTGCAGATGGTGCGCGACGCGGCCGAAAAGATTGCCGAGTCGGGCCGCGACCCTTCCCGTCGCGATCTGCTCGACAGCCTGCTGCACATGCTTTCGTGCAAGGCCGCGATCAAGGCCGGGCAGCGACTCAGTCCCGAAGAAATTGACAGTTTACTGGCACAGCGGCATCTGATTGACGACGCACATCACTGCCCGCATGGCCGCCCCACAGCCCTGGTCCTCAGTCGCACCGAGCTCGACCGGCAATTTGGAAGGTTGGGATCATGATCTGCGTCAGTCTGGGGCGAACGCGCCACAAAATGATGATGGCCGAGCACAAGGCGGTAGCCGAGCGGGGGGCCGAGCTCGTCGAACTGCGACTCGACTGGCTGTCGCATTCGCCCGACCTGGGGCGGCTTTTGAATGGACGTCCGACGCCGGTCGTCGTCACCTGTCGGCGGGCGCGCGATAAGGGGCTGTGGCGCTGGAACGAAGAGCAGCGACTGACGGTGTTGCGTTCGGCGATCGTCAGCGGGGCCGAGTACGTCGATCTGGAAGAGGACATTGCCGGGTCGATCCGCCGTTTCGGCCCGACGAAACGCATTGTGAGCTTTCACGATTTCGAGCAGACCCCCGAGACTCTCGAAGAGATTCACGCGCGGATGCAGAAGCTCGACCCCGATATCATCAAAATCGTGACGATGGCAAATTCGCCCATCGACAACGTGCGAATGCTGAAGCTGGTGGCCGCGGCGAAAATTCCCACGATTGGCTTCTGCATGGGGGAATTCGGCATTCCCAGCCGAATCCTCACGGGTCGCTATGGCGCACCGTTCACGTATGCCACGTTCAATAAAGATCGGACGATGGCTCCCGGACAGCTCACGCTCGAAGAAATGCGCGACGTTTTTCACTACGATCGCATTGATCGACAGACCGAACTGTATGGCGTGCTCGCCGACCCGGTGGCGCACAGCATGAGTCCGTTGATCCACAATGCGGCGTTTGCTCACGAAAAACTGAACAAGGTTTATCTGCCATTCCGTGTTCCCGCAGACGCCTTGGCGGCCACCATCGACAGCTATGAATGGTTCCCCGTTCAGGGATACAGCGTGACCTTGCCCCATAAGGAAGGGCTGCTGGAACTGACCGACAAATACGCCGGGCCCGTTCGTGAGATCGGGGCGGCCAATACGCTCTATAAGGCAAGCGACAACGGGTGGTGTGCGGCGAATACCGACCACGACGCGGCCCTCGAAAGTTTGATCCGCGAATTGAATCCCGAACTGGCCGCCGGCACAGACGTATCGCTTTCAGCCCTGGCGGGCCGCAAAGTGCTCATTCTGGGAGCCGGGGGTGTGGCACGGGCCATTGCCCACGGAATCGTCAGCCACGGGGGCGTTCTGATGATCGCCAATCGCACGAAGGCCCGCGCCGAGGCGCTGGCGAAACAGCTGGGCTGCCTGTTGGTCGAATGGCAGAATCGCGGTTCGGTGTTCGCCGATGTGCTCGTCAATTGTACCTCGGTCGGCATGCACCCCAACCTCGACGAATCGCCGTTCGCCGAAAACTGGCTGCGCGAGGGAATGGTCGTGTTCGATACGATCTACAATCCCGAGCGGACGCTGCTCATCAAGCAGGCCCGCGATCGGCAGTGCAAGACGATTACCGGAGTCGAGATGTTCGTGCGCCAGGCGGCCCGCCAATTTGAGCTGTTTACAGGGCGCACCGCGCCCGACGACGTCATGCGCGGCGTCCTGCGCAAGGCCATTTCGGCCGTGAGGATCGATTGATGGTCATCACCTTGATCGGATACCGCGGAAGCGGAAAGAGCACTGTGGCGTGCGAGTTGGCGGCGCGGCTGGGCTGGAGCTGGATCGACGCCGATGCCGAAATCGAAAAACTCGCGGGCTGCACGATCCGCGAGATTTTTGCCACGGAAGGCGAGGCTGGCTTTCGTCGCCGCGAGCACGAAGTGGTCGCGCAACTGCTGGTCGGCGAAAATCTTGTACTGGCAGCGGGTGGGGGAGCGGTCTTGAATGGCGAAACCCGCCGCGCGATGAAAGCGGCCGGCCCCGTGATCTGGCTGCAGGCCTCAGTGCGGGTATTGGCGGCGCGCATTAACGCCGACGCGACGACGGCTCAGCGGCGTCCGAATCTTGCCGGCGGGGGGGAGGAGGAAATCACCTGCCTGCTGGCCGCCCGGGAACCGGTGTATCGCGAGTGTGCTTCGCACACCGTCTTTACCGACAACTTGAGTGTGGCCGAAATTGTCGAGCGCATCTCGATGGCCACCCAACCGCGTTTGTCGCCGCGAGGGCATCGGTGAATATCGTCGTTCTCGAAACGTCTGTCGTTCTGTTCGGGCTGTTCACCGTGGGGGCCGTCTTTGGCAGCCTGTTGAACGTCTGCATCTATCGCCTGCCGCGCGAAGAGCGGTTCTGGCGGGCACTGCGTTTTCTGGTCTATCCCCCGTCGCACTGTCCCCGCTGCCAGGAACGAATCAAGCCGTACGACAATCTCCCTGTCGTGGGCTGGCTGATTCTCGGCGGGCGCTGCCGGAACTGCCGGGGATCGATCTCGGTTCGCTATCCGCTGATCGAGTTCATGACGGCGACGCTGTTTGCCGCCTTATATTGGTTCGAGGTTCCGCAGTTTTTGTGGACCGTCGCCTCGGACAGCTCTGTCTACCACATTCTGGGGCCGACGGGTCTTGTGGGGCCGAGGGGTATTTCGGGGGCCGGGGGGGCAGCCGGAGAGGTGTGGTTGTCCCCCATCGCCCTACTGCAATGCCGGTATGCCGTCCATCTGGTTTTGATTGTGGCCCTGATCGCGGCCACCTTCATCGACATCGACCTGCGAATCATTCCCGATACAGTGACGCTGCCAGCCATGGCCGTGGGCATTCTGGCAAATACCATTCTGGGAAATGTCTATCTTGTTCCGCTGTGGTATCAGACGCCTGCCATGTCGACCGCCGCCCGAATGTATGGCGCGCTCATCCAGCCATTTTTTGCCGTGGGGGAGATACCCTCATGGCTGGTGAATTGGATGAATTTTGTCGGCGTTCCCGCGTGGATGACGGCGCACCCCCACTGGCATGGTCTGTGTTTGAGTCTGGCGGGCATCATCGTGGGGGGGGGCAGCGTCTGGGCTGTTCGGATTGTGGGGCACTGGGCCTTGAAACGCGAAGCGATGGGGTTTGGCGATGTGATTCTGATGGCGATGATCGGCAGCTTCATCGGCTGGCAGGCAACGCTGATTGTTTTCGTGCTGGCGCTGCTGTCGGCGATCGTGGTCGTGCTGCCTCTGTGGATCGTGTGGCGGAACCACGAACTTCCGTTTGGCCCCTACTTGAGCGTGGGGACGTTGCTGTTGCTCATGTTTGCGCGGCCTATCTGGCCGTCGTTCGACACGCAGTTTTTTGCGATGGGGCCTTTGCTCGTACCGCTGGCCCTCATCATGGCGGGAACTCTGGCGGCGATGCTTTTCGGATGGCGTTCTTTGCGAAAGCGGCTGGGCTGGGAGCCGGCCGAACCGGAATTCGAAGAGGCCTGGCATGCCGGCGACCAACTGGCATACCTGGCAGGAGAAGGGACGAACGACCGGCAGGGACAATGGCCCAGGTGCGAATGGCCGGGACTTGTATCGGGCCGCGGACAGACCTACGAGCACCTGTGGCGGCAGGGAGGAGGCGGCCACCCGGTCGTACCTTGGCAGCGGAATCAGCGTTCATGATGAACATCGAAAAAGCCCGCTCCGACTTCCGGGGGGGTAACAAACGTCGCTCGCGGCGGGCCGCGTCACGCGTCTTTATTTGGAGCCGAAGTATTTTGAATTGCCAACCACGATTCAATTCGCGACTCATCGGCCCGGGCATTGACCCAGCCGACCTTCGACAGCCCCGCGGCAAGCCTTGGAAAGCATTCATCGACCAGCCCGGCCTGAGCAGCAGCCGCCGCGGTCATTCCCATGGGCGACGGCACAGATTTGACGAGCACCAGTTCTGCGGCGGCCAGCGCCCGGGTTGTCCAGGCGGCAATCGAGTCACTGGTCACGCGCCAGGAATGTGCCAGAGGGGCGTGTCCTTGGGCCTCGGCCGCTTTGATGAAACAACCGGCACAAAGAATCGAGACGGTGTCATCGTGCGCTGCCTGGCGCACCTGCCGCTCGCTGCGAACGAGCCGCGCCGCGGGAAGGAACCGGGCCAAAAGCGCAGCAGAAAGATCCATCGCCTCGAGGGCCAGCGCATGAGCGGATTCATCGCCCAGCTGATGGACGCGATCCCACTGGCGAATGACGTCGGCCGCGGCACCGCCCCCGGCGATCAGCAGCAGCGCGTGATGCGGTCGTTGCGCGAGCACCTGCTGCAGCACCTGCGGCAAGTGGGGCATGTCGAACAGGCTGCCGCCAATTTTGAAGACAGCCAGCGGACGAATGGGCACGATCATGGGACGATCGCCTGGGGGTCTATGTGTAATTCTCGCGAATTGAGCCTCACGCCGAATAAATCAA
>JAYTRB010000451.1:0-6104 GCA_043746425.1 Planctomycetia bacterium | reverse complement strand
GCCATATTTTGCACGGTCTCATTCGTCCTCCAGATTCTCCTCGCAGTAATTCAGGACGGCTTCTGCCTTTCGCTCGTCAATCAGGTCGAGGCAAAGGTGCGACGCAACGTAGCAGAGAGCGAACGCCATGAAGGGTCGCTTCTCCAGATCATGGTTAATCCCCTGCGGGTTGGTGTTCGCAACGTAGTTCGCCAGGGCGGTCTCAATGACTCGTTTCGCTTCTTTGCCCGTCTGCTTCCGGCCTCGAAACTTGAGACAGACGAGCGGAGCCAGGCCGTACAGGTCGGCTTCGGTAATCCGATGGCCGATCAACTTCCCGAAGGGCTTGGTTTCCCGGGCGTCGGCCATTGCCAGAGTGATCTCGTGCATCCATTCGGCAGGCGTTTTGGGAAAGGGGTGTTGAGATTGCAAGACTGGCGGGTTCCCGTAAAGCAGGTTAGTCATGAGGGGGTCGATTTAACAGAGCGACTTCATTCTACGTGCGTTGCCGTCTCGATGAAATGGTCCAAGGGAAATTGCTCAACGAACCCCTCAGCGACTTGTTCAAGATGATCGTAACCCCAACTGAAATGAGCACGGCGAACCATTTGACCGGCCAGAGTAATGGCTTCCAGAAACCCGAGAAGAGTGCGCCAAAGACGATCCCGAAAGCGAACACCGAAAATTTCAAGATGACCATTTGTCAATTGGCCCAAACGACTTTTCTCGCGCAAACGTTCATACTGTCTTCTCTCGGAACGGTTTTTACCAAATCAAGAAAAGACATTTCTGAAAACTCGTGTTGCTCTGTATAAGACTAAATAAAATTAAGTGAAGGGCGTCATGCGACCTGCCGGAAATGCAGGCTTACGGCGCACCGCGTTGCATTCGGCGGTCGTTGATTCAACCTCATCGAATTTCTGAATTCGGGTCTTCATGTTCGACTTGCGGAACCGTACAGACTTCGTCGTGGGCGCAGTCCTGTTTGAAAGCAGCCTGATCGGAGTTGCGGGCGCGTTGGGGTGGTGGTTCGGTGTCGATCCGTTCGCCAGCCTGAGGTGCGAAGGATTGGCAGTCGTTGAGGGCCTGGCGGCGACCGTTCCCATCTTCGGACTGTTTCTGCTGGCAAATCGATTTCCCGTGGGGCCCCTGCGAAAAATCAAACAATTCCTGATCGAGGCCTTGGGGCCAGCGTTGACGGCTTGCCGCTGGTATGATTTGCTCCTGGTCGCCGCCGCTGCTGGAGCTGGTGAAGAACTGCTCTTCCGTGGCGTATTGCATCCGCTTGCCGGGCTTGGGTGGAGTAATGTCCTTTTCGGACTGGTGCATTTCATTACGCCCGCCTATGCCCTGATGGCCGGGTTGCTCGGAACCTACCTGGGGTGGTTGCTGGAATCCTCGGAGAACATCCTGGCGCCTATCGTTACGCACGGGTTTTACGATTACCTGGCGTTTCTGGTTGTCGCGCGGGAATGCCGGTCTTCCCCGCCGAGTCAATTAACAGATCCCTAACTCTGCCGCGAGAAGAGGAGATGGCGGCGGCTGGCGGGGCATTCGACAACTGAATGGGAGCCGCAATTTGGTAAACATTCGTCCAACCCGTTATGGAAGTGGTGATCGTAGTCAAGAATTGCCGAGGAATCGCCCGTTTTTGTGTGCCATGAGCGGCGGCCACAACGGGTTCGACGAATGTTTACGCAATTTGGTTGTTTATTCCTTTTGCGACAAGGGTTTGCGCCACCAAATGGGTCTTGCGGGAATACCCCGATTGCAGTACAACTCGCGGCTTCGATACCCCCATTCCCCCTCATTTATATGTCGGCCGGAGCAAGGATGCTGAACCGACTTCGTCGCTGGCTTTGTCCCGATCTGGCAATCGACCTGGGAACCGCCAATACGCTGGTGGTGGTGCAGGGGCGCGGGATCGTGATTGATGAGCCGTCGGTCGTGGCCCTTGAAAAAGGGACGCGCAAAGTTCTCGGGCGGGGAACGGCCGTCGGGAAGCTGGCCCGGCAAATGCTCGGTCGAACTCCCGATTCGATTACGGCGGTGCGTCCCTTACAAGACGGCGTCATTACTGACTTTGAATTGTGCGAAGCCATGTTGCGGTACTTCATCAAGAAGGCCATACGCAGCAGCGGGGGCCTGCGGCCTCGAGTCGTGATCGCCATTCCCGGCAGCATCACGGCGGTCGAGAAGCGGGCCGTCTTCAACAGTGCTGAACGGGCCGGGGCGGGGCAGGTGTTTCTAATTCCCGAGTCGAAGGCCGCGGGAATCGGCGCCGGGCTCCCGATTTCGGAACCGCTGGCGAGCATGGTTTGCGACATCGGGGGAGGGACGACCGACGTAGCGGTTTTCAGCCTGGCCGACATTGTCGTCGGCCGCTCGATCCGCATCGCGGGAGACGAAATGGACGAGGCGATTGTCGAATACCTGCGACAGCACTATGCGTTGCGCGTGGGAACCCAGACGGCCGAGCAGATTAAGATCGAGATCGGTTCGGCCGCGCCGCTCGATCAGGAATTGACGGCAGAGGTGCGGGGGCGCGACGCGATCGGCGGCGTTCCGCGCAAGGCGATTGTCACCAGCGAAGAGATCCGCGAGGCGCTGCGGGGGCCAGTCGAGGCAATTCTCGGTTGTATCAAGACGGTTATTGAACAATGCGATCCCGAACTCGTCGCCGATCTGGTGGATCAGGGTGTGGTTCTGACGGGCGGGGGGGCCTTGTTGCGCGGGCTCGACGTCTTCCTGTCGGAACAATTGAACGTTCCGGTGCGCGTCGATGACGACCCGATGACGACTGTAGCGCGGGGCGCGGCGATCTGCCTCGACCATCTGGGCGAATGGCGCGACAGCCTGGATTCGGGCGACACAAATGGTTGACAGAAATGAACGCAGTTCACAGCCCAGGCACGCCCGCTGGTTTCAAGCAGTCGGGGCGCCGCAGGGGTGCTGAACAGAGTTTTTTTTGAACATGAAAAACACCAGCAGTGGATTCTGGCTGACGGCCATGCTGTGTCTGGCAGGGGTTGCCTTGATGTTCGTCCCCATCGAGGCGGCCCGGCCATTGCGCTGCCTGGTGCGCGATGCGCTGCGCCCCGGTCTGGCAGTCGTGCATGTCGTGTCGCGCCAATGCCGGGCCTGGGCCGCGGCAGCAGAGAACGCGGTCAAACCCGGGGCTCGCCCTGGCGCGCCGGCCGACGACTTGCGGCGAATTCGGCTGGAAAATCGACGATTGGAACTGCACGTCGCCAGTCTGCGAGAAAAAGTCGAGAAGCTTTCGGCTCAGCAGGGGCTGATTCCGGCGGCTGATTCGCCGGGGCCCCTCGTGTCGCCGAAACTTGTCGAAGCCCGTGTCCTCGGCGAAGAAACCGCCGCCCAATGGCGCGGGCGGAAGCTCCTCTCGACGGGAACGAGTCAGGGAGTTTCAGAATCGGCTCTCGTGCTGGAAGACACGCGGCCCCTCATCGACCTGGGTTCCGACGCCCGGTTGTCGCCGGGCGATGCGGCATACGCCGGGCGAATCGTGATCGGCAAGATCGCCGAAGTCGGGCGTTACAGCAGCACGCTGCGGCTGGTCACTGACACGGGATACAGCGGTCGGGCCCGGTTGGCGCGGCGGACGTCACGGGGGCTGGTGTTCGGTGCCGAGGGGACGCTGGCAGGAGACGGCAGCGAACTGTGCCGTTTGAATCACATGACCGAGCCGGTGAACATTGACGACGAAGTCTTCAGCGGAGGGGCCGACGGGTTGGTGCCCCGGCCGATGTATTACGGCAAAGTGGTTCGGGCCGAACTTGAAGAGGGGGCGAGCGAGTGGTCGGTGTGGGTCAAACCGGCGGCGTCCGAAGAACGGCTGGAGTCGGTGCTCATTCTCCGGCGGGCCATCAATGAAGATCGGATCCTGGCGGACTGATCGCAGCCCCAATCGAAGATCGTTCGGTTCACTGCAATTTGAAGAGAACGATTCAGGCCGGCGGCGGGAGTCGAATGAGCAGGGTGACGTAACGCGGTTCGGATTTCGCCAGACATTCTTACTGTGGGACTGACGGACGAGTGAGCAAATATGTATTGGCTAGGGATTACCATCTGGACGTATCTGGTTTTCGTGCTGCAATCGGCGTTTGCGTCGCATCTGGCGATCGCCGGGTATGCGCCGCAACTTGTCATCGCGGGACTGGTGCTGATTGTGGCGCACATCGCCGGCCGGCAGGGAATTTTTCTGGCAGCCATCTGGGGTCTCATTTCCGATTGCCAGACCGACGGACGGATCGGCCTGCACCTGTGCTGTTTTGTCAGTTTAATGTTTGTGACGCAGCAGATGCATGCCTGGTGGAAGTCGAGTTCGCCGGTGAAGCCCGGAGCGCTCGCAGCCACATTTGTCTTTGCGCACGGCATCGCCTCAGTGTGCTTCGTCAGGCTGCTGGACGGCCAGCCCCCTGAGGTGTCTGTCGTGTGCGTGCAAGCCGCAGGATCTGCGCTCTTCACCGGGCTATTCGTCTCGGGCGCCGTGCTGGCGGCCCGATTCGTTGTGCCGCGAACCCCGGCCGACGTCGTGGGGGCGGCTCCGACCGTTTCAAACAAATGGCACATGCTGACTGAATAATCATGCGGAACCGAGCCGACAACCCGTACCGCACCGGCGATGCTGCCGGTCGATCGTATGCCGACTCGCGGATCGATCGGCATCCGGCGCTGCGGATCTGGGGTCTGTTTGGCATCTTTCTGGTGGCAGTTCTGACGATTGCCTCGCGCATGGCCTATGTTCAATACAGTCTTTCTGACCGGTTCGCCGCGGAGCTCGATCGAACCGTTGAACGCCTCGAACCGATTCCCAGCCACAACGGAAGGATCATTGCCGCCGACGGCGAGGTGCTCGCCGAAGACCGCGAAATCTATGGGTTGAAAGTTCACTATCGCTGGCTCGAGGAACCCGTCGACCCGGCGTGGTTGAAAGGGCAGGCGCTGGCGCGACTCGATCGGCAAGCGCGACGCGATGCGCAGCGCGTGGCCCGCGAACAGCAGCGCGTGGTCGAGATGCGGGCAGAACTCTGGAGTCGGCTGGCAAGCTTGTTGCGTCTTGATTTGAAAGACCTTGTGGCTCGTCGTCGCGAGATTCAGCAACGGGTCGAACACATCTACCAGGGTGTCGAACAGAGACGCTCAGAAAAATGGGACGATTCGTTGAAACAGGCGGCGCCCGATGCCTCACCGAAAACAACGTGGGAAGCGGGCTGGCGGGCGGTCGTCGCGGCGCTCACGACGCCGCCCGTGCGCGAAGCCGTCGAACCGCTCGTCATTCGCGAGCAGCTTGATTATCACTTGCTTGTGTCAGATGTGTCGCTCGAAACGCGAGTCGAAATCGAGAGCCACCTTGAGCTCTATCCGGGAACGCGCATCGGTGTGACGACGCGGCGTGTCTATCCCCAGGGAGACGTGGCGCCGCATCTGGTCGGGTACCGAACGCCAATCGATGAAGGCCTGGTGAAAGGGCGGCGCCAGCAGTTTCCGCAGGGCGACCCGCTCGACTACCAGGCGGGCGATCGCGTCGGAAAAATGGGGCTTGAGCGGTATTATGAACGACACTTGCGGGGCCTGCGCGGCATGCGAAAGCTCGTGCTCGATCGCCGCGGAGAAGTGCTGCGCAGCGAGGTCGTCCGCGAGCCGCGTTTCGGCCAGGATCTCGTATTATCGCTGAGCTTGCCGCTGCAACGTTCAGCCGAAGAGTTGCTCGACGATGTCTTGAAAAATGAACACGCGGATGAGACGAACGGCAAGCCATTGCCGAGTCCCGCAGGGGGCGTGCTTGTGGCGATTGATGCCCGCACCGGCGCCGTGCTGGCCGCAGCGTCAGCTCCGCGATTCGATTTGCGGCTGTTGGTCGAACGCGACCCGACAGTGTGGAAGCAGATTCTGGCCGATCCGCGCAAGCCGCTCTTCCACCGGGCGACTGAGATGGCGCTGCCACCTGGTTCGATATTCAAAGTTCTGAGTGCTGTGGCTTTTCTTGAGAGTGGCCGGCTCGACCCCGGCCGCGAGTTTCAATGTCAGGGGTATCTCGACGACCCCGATCATTACCGGTGTCTCATCTACCGCAATTTCGGGGTTTCGCATGGCGCGATCAA
>JAYTRB010000450.1:0-11213 GCA_043746425.1 Planctomycetia bacterium | reverse complement strand
GTAACATCGATAACCTCGCCCAAAGTAAGGCCCAGCGCTTCGACTGCCGCCGCACCTTGGGGTAGATCGATGCGACCGACAGGAATGGCCGCTGGCATATCTGCCAAACCGACAACGCGCGCGCGATCGCCCACGCGCAACTTCGAGAGAGTAAAGATTCCCGGCGCGCGATCGGCGATCGAGCTTCGCGGGATGGGCGCCCCATGAGGATCAATCACGGGGTGCCCGAGCATGTCATCGACTCGTTCGACGAGTTGCTCAGTCAGCAGGTGTTCTACGTCCTCTGCCGTGGGATGGACATGATCGCTGGGCAGACCGACCTGCTCGACGAGAAAAGTCTCCCAGAGTCTGTGGGCACGGTCGAGTCGCTCGGCCTGCACTTCTCCCCGAGCCGTCAACCGCAATGCCAGAGGCGACTCAGAAACGGCTTCAACCCAGGCGCGGTGCTTCAGAGCCCAAACAGCCCCGCGAAAAAGAAACGCCGAGATCTGAAGAGTTTCGGCAATCTGGCCCGCCTCGACCGAGGCCCCCGGCCGTCCGCCAGAAAGCTTGAGCATCTGCCGCAGAATGTTCTCTTGGCGCATCCGCGTTCGCAGACGCAAACGCCGAAGCACGGCAGCGATCAGCCCCTGATGGGGCGCGAACAAAAATGCCAGCGTGAACAGACCACAGGCGATCGACACGACGGCCCCGGCCATTGATACATTCAGCCAAATTGCGACATGAAAGCCAATCAGCGACGACAGGCCCCCGGCCGTGGCCGACAGCAGAAACATCATCGCCAGACGGCGCGTCAGAAGGTACGCGGTGGCAGCGGGCGCGATGAGCATGGCCACCACGAGAACTGCCCCCACCGAGTTGAAGGCGGCGACGACAGTCAGGGAGAGCCCGGCCAACATTCCGTACCGTACCAGCCGCGGTCGCAGGCCCAGCGATGCGGCCAATTGAGGATCGAACGACACCACAAGCAATTCTTTGTAAAACACGATAATTAAGGCCAGCACGATGGCGCATACAGCCGCCATCTGACATACCTCAACTGGCAGGTCGACCCCGAGGATTGCGACAGTCGGGCCGTTAGTGACAAAATCGAGGCTGCCATAGAGCACGTGCTGCGTGTCGATATGCGCCCGCCCGGCAAACAGGCTCAAGAGCACGACGCCCAGCGCGAACAGCGACGTAAACACGATGCCGATGGCGGCGTCCTCTTTGATACGGCTCGAAGAATGCAACCCTTCGATGAGGACGGTCGTTAGAAGCCCTGTCACAGCCGCTCCCACAAACGTGGCCCAGCCATTGACCTGCCCTGTCAACAGAAAGGCGACAACAATGCCCAAGAGCACCGTATGGCTGATGGCGTCACCGATGAGCGCCATGCCTTGCAGAATCAGGTAACAGCCGATCCAGCCGCAGGCCGCGGCGACAAGGAAGCCCATGAGGATCGTCAGAAACGTATCATGCGCCGCGGCACCGCTCCATTGCTCCCAGACATGCTCGCGGAAGCTGAAGGGTGGAATGAAAGACTGATGGTTGTGCATGACAGTTTTCTAATGCGACGGCTCGACGTGACGCTGGGTGTCGTATTTCTCTTCGAGTTCGCGCACCAGTTCAGGCCCGAGAATATGTTCAATATTCTCGGCGTCACGCTGCGTGTGATCGTGCGGCAGATTGACTTCCTGCGTCAGGAAAAGCTCCCACAATCGGTAATTACGGTCGAGTTCACGGGCCCGTATTTGGCCGCGTTCAGTCAAAAAGACTACGTTTCTTTCAATCCTCGCCCACCCGGAACGGGCCAGCATTCTCGCAATTTTGTGGGCCTGTCTCGTAGTTTCCCGACGAAACGCTGCCAAATGGGCGATGCCGACCCCTTGCTCAGCCGAAGCGCTTGCCAGGGCGAGATACACGCTTTTCAGTCCGTTTTCGCGTTGCGTTCGCCTGGATCGTCGCCAGTGCCTGGCGGCGCGGGCGACGACGCCGTATCGCCGGCTGAAGAGAAAGGCGCCGATGAAGACGCCCGAGAGAGTCAGGACGATAAAAGGCCCGCTCGGCAGGCCATGCGCGAGAAAACTGAGATTCATGCCCAGCACGCCTGCCCCCGTGGCAAACACGACTGCCAGCACGACCATGTTCCGCATGCGATCGGTACACAGCAAGGCGGCGGCGGCCGGCGTGATCAGCATGGCCGAGACAAGCACCACTCCCACCGCCTGAATCGAAATCACGACTGCTAGAGCCGTGAGAGTCATCAATAGGTAGTGCAGACTGCGCACCGGCAATCCGAGGGCAATTGCAAACCCTTCATCAAAACTTGTCAGCACAAGTTCTTTGAATGTCGCCAGGACGCAGCCGACGATGACCACCGAAATGGCTCCCATGAACCACAGATCTCGCTCGCTGATGGCGCTGGCCTGCCCGAAGAGAAACTGGTTGAGGCCGCTTTGATTTCCCGCCCGAAAGTTCTGCAAACGGGTGAGAAGCACAGTTCCCACTCCGAAGAATCCCGACAAAACCAGCCCCATCGAAACGTCGGGTTTGAGCCGGCTATGCGTATGAATCACTCCAATGAGCCAGCTGCCCAACAGTGCCGAGGCCACCGCTCCCGCCATGATCCACCACGGATCCTTCGTCCACGTGACCATGAAACCAAGGCAGACTCCCGGAAGCACAGCGTGCCCCAGACTATCGCCCAGTAACGACAAGCGCCGCAGAACAATAAAGCACCCCAGCGTTCCAGAACTGATGCCCAGCAGAAATATTCCGGCGACGGCCGTCTGCACAGCTCGGTCCTGGAACGACCAGAACCGGACAATCTGCGTCCAGGCATCGATTTCGACGGCGTCGGCCAGCAGTGGAAGTTCAAACGGCATCAATTTTCAGATCTCAGGTTCTCAATGAATTCACCCGCAAAGATCGACGTTCTCGGCATTCGTTATCTCAGATCGGGCCTAGCCGAACTGAGGGCGTACGTTCTCAGCTCGCTTTTTGTGTTAGCGGCGCGTGCCGGCGACCTGCTCGGCGGCTTCTGACAATATCGTCAATCGCCCGCCATACGTCTTTTGCAACAGGGGCGTCGTGAACACTTCGCTGGTGGGGCCGAACGCCACGAGGCGCATGTTGAGCATCAGGATGCTGTCGAAATATTCGGGGGCTGACTGCAAATCGTGGTGTACAACCAGCAGCGTCCGCTTTTGTTTTTTCAATTCTCTGAGCAACTCGATGATCGACGATTCGGTCGCGGCGTCGACGCCGACGAAAGGCTCGTCCATCAGATAAATGCGACTGTCTTGCGCCAGCGCCCGGGCCAAAAAGACCCGTTGCCGCTGGCCTCCTGACAGGTTGGCGATCTGGCGTTCGGCGAAGGCCGCCATGCCCACCTGATCAAGGCACTTTTCACTCAGTTCCCGCTCGCGTTTTCCGGGGCGACGGAAGAGTCCCAGCCGGCCATAGGTTCCCATCAGCACCACGTCGCGAACCGTGACCGGAAAATCCCAATCGACGCTTTCACGCTGCGGCACATATCCGACGAGCCCGCGTTGTCGGGCCAGCGGCTCACCGTAAATCTTGACCCAGCCGCTCTCGGCGGGAATGAGCCCCATGATGGCCTTGATGAGGGTGCTTTTTCCGGCACCATTGGGGCCGATAATGCCAATAATCTGCCCTTCAGGTATGGAGACGTCAATGTTCCACAGCACGGGCTTCTTGTCGTAGCTGACCGTCAGGTCGTGCACTTCTATCGAGGGAACGTTGCTCATGGGTGGACGACTATGGGGCCTTCAATGCGTCTACGATACTGTCGATGTTCGTCTTGATCATCCCGGCGTACGTCCCGGCGGGCGAGTCAGCAGAGCCAAGAGCGTCAGAAAACAACTCCGGGCCGAGCTTCGCGTGGCCGTCTGTTGCGACGCGCTCGATGGCCGCCCGGGGCACACTTGTTTCTGGGAAAATCGCCCGCACATTTTTTTTGCGGATCAGATCGACCGCATCGGTAATGGCCTTCAGGCCCGCTTCGGTGTCGGTACTGATTCCCTGAATACCCACAACTTCGAAGCCGTAGGCTCTGCCGAAATAGTGAAAGGCGTCATGGCTGGTAATCAATACCCGCTCGTCTTCAGAAAGCTCTGCCGCGCGCGTTCGGCAATACGCATCGAGTTGATCGAGTTCCGCCAGATAGTCGCCCGCCCGGAGCGTGTATTCGGCCGCATGGGGTGGATCGACTTCGGAGTATGCCTGCGCAATCGTGCGAACAGCCTCTTGCCAGAGCTTCACGTCGAGCCAGATGTGCGGATCATGCATGCCGACAGACGTCTTCCATGACAGCAGGCTGTCGGCCGATAACCCGCCCGAGACGGCAACGACTCGTTTGTTTCTCGACAGTGATTCAAAGATTTCGGCCATTTTGCCTTCCAGGTGCAGGCCGTTGTAGAATATCAGTTGCGCTGCTTTGAGCCGTTTAGAATCGAAGGCGGTGGGTTGATAGAGATGCGGATCGACCCCCGGGCCCATGAGCGTTGCCACCTCAGCCTGGTTTCGACCGACGATTTGCGCCGCGTCGGCAATCATGCCGGTCGTGGCGAGAACTGTCAATTTGCCCGGTGGCGAACCTTCCCTTCCGGCCCGTGACTCACTGGAAGCCGACCCGCAACCAGCCAGGAGCAACGTGCCGGCGAGAAGGAACATGCGGGACGTGGTCATTAATGGATGCGTGGTCATCAATCGGTCATTCGCTGAACCGCGGATTAAAGAAGGCATGGTGATTTTCGGCTGGCCAGACAACCCGGCGTTGCCTATATTTGAATTGTTCGGGGAGCCGGACTAGTGACTTCGGGCCACAAGAATCATAATCTTCACACCTTTTGACAGGTGAGTCAATAGTGTCCAATTCTTTTTTTTGAATCATCAAAAACGGGATGCCATGCCCAGTCTGACAGTCGAGAACTACCTCAAAGCCATCTTGCAACTGCTCATCGCCACGAAATCCAGCCGGATTTCGCCGGGCCAGTTGGCGGCCAGCGTCAATGTCTCTCCCGGGACGGTCACAAGTATGCTGAAAACCCTGTCTGACAGCGGACTGGCGCGGTACACGCCCTATAAAGGCGTGAGCCTCACTAAAGCCGGCAATAACCTGGCCCTTCGAATGCTGCGCCGACACCGGCTCATCGAGCTGTTTCTGGTGCGCACACTCAATCTCTCGTGGGATCAAGTGCATGAAGAGGCCGAGAACCTGGAACACGCCGTGAGCGATATGCTGATCGATCGCATGGATGATTTCCTCGGCCATCCCGAGGCGGATCCGCACGGAGATCCCATTCCTTCCGCTGACGGTCTCATGCGAGGAGGGGGCGCCCAGGCGGTACCACTCTCGACGTGTCCGCCCCCTTCACGTATTCGAATCGTCCGCGTTTTGAATCAGCAACCCGAGTTTTTGCGGTATCTGACAGATACGGGATTGGAGTTGGGGGCCACCGCGGTCATTGTTGAAAACTCGGCAGAAGGTGGCCTCGTGTCAGCCAGGGTGGTAAAAAAGCTGGTCTCGCTGGGCTACCATGCTGCCGAGCAATTGCTCGTTGAGACTCTGTAATCGGATTTCGGGGCTCCTCGCTGGATGATTCGCTTGCATGACCACCGAACGTTCACGCTCGCCCTTGGTACAAGAGTCGGGAAGCGATCGGGCCCTCTTTGGCGCCAGTTCTCTCAGACAGCGAGGGCGAAACTCAGTTTCTTCGGCGACAAAATGCATGCCACGGTAAGTCGCGGCCGAAACGTTGCACGCGCGGCAGACTCGTCAGAAGCGCGCAAACAAACGCGTCAATGGCTGAGCGCACGAACGGCCGGACGAATGATCGCTTTGGCGACCCAGTCGGGTCCCCTCCACGCACTCAGCAGGACTGCTGCACAGACGATCATACCCGCCACCACAGGAAAAATAAAAAGTGGATTCCCGAAATGATACACGTGTCGACCGCCGCGGCGCCGTACTTCCTGGATTGGCGCGTCGGCGACGCGTTGCAACCCGAGAAACGTCAATTCGCCCTTGCGATCGGTGTGAACAACTTGAACCAAATGAATACCGTCACACGAAAGAACCTCGATCTGTGCCCCGGTCTCGACCGGCACATTAGATGCGACCTGAATCGCAAAGCCGCCCGCAGAGACATCGACGAGGCGTCCAGGGACCAATTTTCGGCCGATTTTTAAGGTCACCTCTCGCCGCTCAGCGGGAACGGCCCAGCGCCGACAGTCTCTGCGTTCGTGGGACATGACAGGAATCCAGGCAACACGAAGTACGATGGTCTGCCTGAAATTTAATTCAATCGCGGCGGGTCGCGTGCCGACGCGCGCGAAAGTCGGGCTTTTTGCTTGAGACTTGCGTTGGCTAGGCGCAAAAGTCGGGATTGTCGGGTTTCAACGATCTTCGTCAATTAGCCGAGAATGCCGTGGACGACTTCACCATGAACGTTGGTCAGTCGGCGTTTGATGCCGTTGTGGTAAAACGTCAGCCGTTCATGGTCGGCGCCCAGGATGTGCAGAATCGTGGCATGGAGGTCGTACCAGCTCGTTCGATTCTCGACAGCCTTGTATCCGATGTCGTCGGTGGCGCCGTAGGCGATTCCGGGTTTCAGACCGGCTCCCGCCAGCCAGACGGTAAAGCCGTTCTGGTTGTGGTCGCGCCCCAGACCCAGGATTCCGTCAGCCGATTGGGTAAACGGTGTTCTGCCGAATTCGCTGCTGAAGATGACCAGCGTGTCGTCCAGCATTCCCCTTTGTTTCAAATCACGGAGCAACCCCGCGACGGGCCGGTCAATGCGCAGCGCCTCGTGGCCATGGTTCTGCACGACATTTTCGTGGGCATCCCAGTTGATGCGCGGCGATCCGAACGCCCCGCCCGAAAACAATTGCACAAAACGAACCCCTTTTTCGAGCAGCCGGCGAGCCAAAAGACAGCTGCGCCCGAAATCACTCGTTTCGGGCCGGTCGAGGCCGTAAAGTGTGTGCATCTGCTCTGTTTCGCGGTCGAGGGCAGTCACTTCGGGCACCGCAAGTTGCATTCGCGCGGCCAATTCGTACGCCCGAATGCGGGCCGACAGATCGTCCCTGGCGCCATGGGCAGCGAGATGCCGACGGTTGATTTCTCCGAGCAGCTGGCGACTTGCAAATTCTGTTTCGGCAGCGATCTGTGCGGCAGGAACGAGATCGGCGATCGCAGCCCCCTTGCTGCGCATCTGCACTCCCTGGTGCCGCGCCGGCAGAAACCCGTTGCTCCAGTTGATCGACCCGCCCGCTGGCTGGCCTCGCGTGTCGCCGATGACGACGTAGGCCGGCAGATCTTCGGTCTCGTTGCCCAACCCATAGGAAAGCCACGCCCCCAGTGTCGGAAACCCGTTCAGCCGAAAACCCGTATTGGCCTGAAAGGTTGCCGGCGTGTGATTCGACGTCTCAGCGAATAGGGAGCGAATGACAGTCAGATCATCTGCGACTTCAGCAAGATGCGGGAACAATTCAGAAACCCACAACCCAGATTGCCCGCGCTGTTTGAAACTCCAATCGGCCTTCCGCAAAAGCCCCACCTGCCCGAAGAAGACATCGGGGCGCTCATCTTCGGTTAATGATTTGCCGTGCAGCCTTTCGAGCTGCGGCTTGTAGTCGAACGAATCGACCTGACTGAGTCCGCCGCAGAGAAAGATATGAATTGCGCGTTTGGCCCGCGCTGGATGATGCGGCGAAGGATCGGCCGCCTCGCCAGGCACTGCGGCGGCATGCAGCAAACCCTGCCTGCCGAGTAGAGACAAAAGCGCGGCGCTTCCCAGACCGTACGCCGGCCACGACAGAAAATCGCGCCGGGTTGGGGCAATGAAATTCATGTTAGAACTGCCAATAAAAGGGGCAGGTGATGTACGGCAGGCACAAGCCCACGGGCCGCGGCCGTGGGCTTGTGAGCGATGATCATCTACTTCGCAAATCCCCGCCGGCGCTGTTCGCTATAGCGCTCGAGCGCATCCTGGATCACGGCACAGGTAAAATCGGCAGGGGTCAGCTCGTCAACTTCGACCGCTTTGCCCTCAAGCATTTTGTAATCCTGAAAGAATCGCCGCAACATGTTGAGCCGGTGCTGGGGAAGCTCACTGGCTTCGGTGAACCCGTTGAACTCGGGATCGTGAACAGCCACGGCTAGAATCTTGTGGTCGCGTTTTCCGGAATCGATCATGGTCATCAGGCCGATGGCACGCGCCTTGACAAGCGTCAGAGGCACGACCGGTTCCTGACAGAGAACGAGCACATCAAGTGGGTCATCGTCTTCCGCCAGGGTCTGCGGAATAAAGCCATAGTTGGCCGGGTAATACACTGCCGAGTACAACACCCGGTCCATCTTGATCATGCCCGTGCGTTTGTCGAGTTCGTATTTGACGCTGGATCCCATAGGAATCTCAATCACAGCGATGAACTCACGAGGAATTTCGACGCCGGGGGTAATGTCATGCCAGGGGTGAATCATAAGTTCTTTCTTAAGACCTAATCTACGTATAAAAACTCGTTCGCATTGAAGACCACGCGGCAGAATGCCGGCAGGCCATGTTTGAGGACCAAGCCCTTGGCCTCAGCCAACTCTTCTGGTTGTGCGGGGCGATGGAACGCCAGATCGTACACGCGTCTGATCTCATTATCGAGGCCACGATCAGATTCGCGGGTAGCGCGGGCCGCCAGCCGGTCGGCCATCCGTAGCGTAAAGGAATTATTGAGGAGTGCCAGAGCTTGCAGGGGAGTGGTAGTTACCGCACGCCGCGGCGCCGTCGTCGAAGGATCGGGACAATCGAACACATCAAGAAAGTCATTGCGCCCCGACCGCACCCAGGTACGATACACTGTGCGGCGATTGTATTCGTACCCCACGGGGTCGATTGGTTCGTAGAATTGCGAATTGAAGGTAAATGTGCGGAAATCACGAAATCCCGGGCCTCCCATCGTGGGGTTGAATTCGCCCGCAACGACCAGAATCGCATCGCGCAGCGCCTCGGCCTCTAGCCGTTGCGGCGTCTTGTGCCACAGCAGGCGATTGCCCGCGTCAACTCCGGCGGCGGCATTCGACAGAGATGACTGGCGGTATGCGGCAGACGTGACGATAAGCCGGTGCAGTCGCTTAAGCGACCAGGGAGCATTTCGGACAGACGAATTGGAATTTCGATTTTTGGTTATTGGCGTTGGCTCAAGCAGTTCGCTGGCCAGCCAGTCAAGCAACTCAGGATGTGACGGCCTGCCGCCGTTGAATCCGAAGTCGTTTGGCGTATCGACAATGGCTGTTCCAAAATGGTAATGCCAGAGGCGGTTGATGATGACGCGCGGCGTCAGCGGATTGTGACTGTCGATGATCCAATCGGCCAACCGCTCGCGTCTGGCCCCTTCGGGCCCCTCGGGAACGAGTCCAAATTCGGGCGATAAAGCGGAAATCGATTTGATTGCTCCTGGAAGCACCGCGCCACGCCTCAGGGCCGGGTTTCCCCGATCGAGAATAAATGTTGGATCAGGCACCGCGGAGTTCACAGCATAGACTCCGCCGCCCGCCAGTAGGCGGACTTCCGAGCGGACTCGCGAAAGCTGAAGCGCAATCTTCTGACGATGATGCGCCGCGTCACGCGACAACCCGGCCAGGACTTCTTCGTCGGTGATGACGTCACTACTGACTCCCGCCAGGGCCGCGACTTCGTCGGCTGACAAAGCCCGGTCGTACAGCGCGGCCCGCTCGATCGCTCCGCCCAGAAATCTGTCTCCCCCCGGCGGGCTGTGCCGCAGCCCGAACAGCGCCTGCGATTTGCCGGCTTCGTACGTTGCCATCGACAAAGCCGTGTATGGCGTGCCGTACCGGCGGCCGTTGCGATAAGCAGTGATCGTTCGGTCTGAACCGTAAACGATTACCATCTGAACCAGTGCTTCCGCATCCGTTTCGACCGCTCCCTGAAAACTCTGAGTTCGTGAATAACCGTTGCTGCCGGCCATCCATTGGCCCGAATCGCGTTCGCCGAACACAATCGCGTCGAAAACCGCTCCGCTTGAGCTCTGCACCGTAAAGGCCCCGCCGCCACGCTGGCCGAGACTGGCCAGTGTCATCCAGATTTCAAGGGATTTAGACGTTAAGTCGGACTTGAGAGCCGCGGTCGCGACATAACTATCTTTGCCGTCGAGAATCAGCTTTCCCCGTTCAATTCGGGCCTCGCCGTGAGGCGTGCCGTGCAGTTCGCCGAGCGAATCGTTGAAATCGCCGTCAAATTCCCAGCATGCGATTGGTCGCGGCAAGTCACTGATGGGTTTCGGTGCCGACTTGCGAGCCGCGACAATCTTTTGTCGAATCGGTTCGTCAATTACTGCACATTCATCGGCGAGACGCCGTTCAGTGCTCGCCAGCGCTGCCTGGCGAGCAGCAATTTCGGGATGCCTTTCAGCAGTGACAGCGGCCGGCGCAACCTCTCGCTCGCCGTGTCTGACGCCAGCAAATACCGCGGCCATCCTGTAGTATTCGGCTTGAGCCACGGGGTCAAACTTGTGATCATGACAGCGGGCGCAGTTAACAGTCAGCCCGAGAAATGTCTGGCCCGTCACGCCGATCAGGTCTTCCAGTTCATCCTGGCGGACGACCGCCTTCATCGGTACGCTTTGCTGCGTCTGCCCTACCTCGTCCCAAGGGGCGGCGACAAGAAACCCGGTAGCGACGATGGCGCGGGGATCGGATGGATGCAGAACATCTCCTGCCAGTTGCAGGCGGACGAATTCGTCGTAAGGCAGATCGTCGTTCATTGCCGAGATGACCCAGTCGCGATATTGCCAGGCATTGTTTCGCAATCGGTCGCGCTCGAAGCCCTGGCTTTCGCCGAAACGCACGATGTCGAGCCAATGCCGTCCCCATCGTTCGCCAAAGTGCGGCGATTCGAGCAAGCGCTCGACGAGATGGTCGTATGCTTCTGGCGAATTGTCGGCCACAAACGCCGCGACTTCTTCGGGATCTGGTGGAAGTCCCAGCAAGTCGAATGTCAGCCGACGAATGAGTGTCCGCTTGTCGGCCTGCGGAGAAGGCCGCAGCCCCTTGGCTTCAAGAGAGGCTAACACGAACCGATCGATCGGGTTTCTGGTCCACCCTTCATCGGTGACGTTCGGCAATATGGGGCGTTTCACGGGCTTCAGCGACCACCAATCGTAGCCGGCGCGAGTGCTGCTCGTATAGCGCAGCG
>JAYTRB010000449.1:0-4055 GCA_043746425.1 Planctomycetia bacterium | reverse complement strand
GAGCCCGTCTCGATTCCCAATCAGGAAGGAGAAATCTCAACCCCGTCGGTCGTGATGTACGATAAGGGAGAAGAGATCGTTGGAACCGAGGCTTTGCGCAATGCCATTATGAACCCGGCGCACGTCGTGCAAAACGCCAAGCGTTGGATGGGCGACCCCAAGAAAGAGTGGGTCATTGAAAACAAACGCTATACACCGGGCGATATTTCCACATCCATTCTGCGAAAGCTGCTGAAAGATGCCCGGCAGCAGATCGGGCCGATTGAGCGGGCGGTGATTACCGTCCCCGCGCAGTTCAGCGAGGGGCAGCGGCTGGCCACGGTCGAAGCCGGTCGCCGCGCCGGGCTGAAGCAGGTCGATATCATCAACGAACCCGTGGCTGCTGCCTTGTGTTACGTTCTGGGCACTGAAGGTCTGTGGTTCTCTGAACTGGCGAGTGAACAGCGAATTCTCGTGTATGATCTGGGGGGCGGTACATTCGACCTGTCGCTCGTCAGCTACCAGAAGGACCAGGTCAAAGTGCTGGCCAGCACGGGCGATCTGCATCTGGGGGGCATCGATTGGAACCAGTGCCTGTTGACGGCGGTCGCCGATCAGTTCGTCAAGGAATTCGGCGACGACCCGCGGCGCGATCCCGAAAGCCTGCAGCACCTGGCCTGGGAAGTTGAGCAGTGCAAGCGAAGTCTGACGGTGCGCCCCAAGGCGGCCCTCATCGTTCAACATGCGGGACAGCGCAAGACCTACCAGATCGAACGCGACAAGTTCGGCCAATTGACGCAGCACCTGGTCAAGCGCACTGAAGAGATTACGCGCGGGCTGGTCGACAAACATAAATCGGGCGCTGCTCATCTCGATTTGACGGTGCTCAGCGCCGGCGGTTCGTCGCGCATGCCGATGATCGATGAAATGCTGCGCACCCTCAAAGGCACCACGATCAGCAAGGCACTTTCTCCTGATCAGTCGATTGCACACGGGGCCACCTACTACGCGGGCATGTTGCTGACGAACAGCGAGTTTGTGCATTCAATCATCGACCAGCACGCGGTCGATCGACTGTCGAAGATGAGGCAGCAGAGCGTCAACGCGCGCGAACTGGGCATTCTGATTCGCGACATGAAAACCGATACCCGTGTGCCGTATTACCTTATTCCTGCCAACACCCCACTCCCCGCCTCGGTGACCAAGATTTTTGGCACGGTGGTGCCCGGTCAGAAGCGGGTCAATCTGTCCATCGTCGAAAGCGGAGCCGGGACAGACAAGCCTTATGCTGAACTGGGGACATGCACCATTAACGAGCTTTCCCCAAACCTGCCGGTCGAATCGAAGATTGCGGTGACGATCAGCTATGACGACATCGCCCGGGTGCATGTTTCGGCTCGCGATGTGACCAGTGGTCGCGAGGCCCGAACCGAAATTCATCGCGGCGAGAACGTCGTCGTCCGAAAGTTTTCTGAGGAAGAAGAAGTTCTCACGCTGGAACCGGTCGAAGAGGCAAAACGCGTTTCGCCAGCCGGGGCGGCAGGCGCAGCTCGTCCCGCGCCCGTCGTCAGGCCTGCGACATCCCGGCCTGTTCCCATTCCCCCCATCGGCACCAACTCGGTACGCCCCCCTGAAGAAGCATCTGCGGAAATTCCCATTCTGCTTTGCGAAACGTGTGGTGGCTTCCTGAATTCTGTCGGAAAATGCACCGCCTGTGCGCAACCAGCAGCGACCAGCGCTTTGCCGCTGGCCATGAAACCGGCGACTCCCCTGCCGACTCAAAAACCGGCGCCTGCGAAACCCGCAGCCGTTAAACCCGCGCCCCAGGCCAGACCGCAACCAGCCCGGCCTCAAACACCGTCGGTCAAACCCGTTCCCCCGAGGGTGGCGCCGGTTCCTCCGCTTCGCAAACCCGATGCCAGCGAGATTATGGACCTGCCGCTCAAGAAACCGGTCAACGCCCCCAAGAAGCATCCGCCCCGGCCCGCTTCTCCAGGATCGTCAGACCCCGGCGAAGAAGAATTCTGGAAGTTGACCGACTTATGAAGACCCACCGCCATGCCACCTCCGCTCGAACTGCCTACGATCCAGAACTGGAGCTGCCACAGTTGCGGCGGCTGTTGCCGGCAACATGCCATCGCCATCAGCCCTGAGGAGCAGCAGCGCATTGCCGCGCAAAACTGGACCGAAAACGATGGAATTCCTAACGGCAGGCCGGTCTTCGAAAAAATAGGGTTCTTCCCCTGGTCGAAATGGTATCGCCTGGCACATCAGGATGACGGCGCCTGCGTGTTTCTCGACGACCACGGGTTGTGCCGCATCCATGCGAAATTCGGCGAGGCGGCCAAGCCCCTGGCGTGCCGAATTTATCCGTATGCGTTTCATCCGGCGGGAAAGAAAATCGCCGTGAGCCTGCGGTTCAGTTGCCCCAGCGTTGCCGCCAATCGCGGGCACAGCGTGGTCGCACAAGCCAACGACCTGAAGGCGCTCGAGCGTCTGGTCGTCCCCGAGGGGGCCGATCAGGTGCTCCCTCCGGAGGTTTCTCCGGGCCAGAGGCTCGATTGGCCAGACACACTTAAGATTGTCAGACAGCTCGATGACATTTTTGCGAGTGGCCAGGGAAGCCTGACGAACCGCCTGCTGCATGCGCTGAAAGTTGCCGATCTGATTGGCCAGTCAAAATTTCAAAAAATCCGCGGGCCGCGGCTGGGCGAATTTCTGGGAATCATCTGCGATGCCGCTGCGGAGGAAGTTTCGGCCGACGCGGCGGAAATTCCTGAGCCGAGCCGGGTCGGACGGCTGCAATTTCGAATGCTGTGCGCCCAATACGCGCGGCGCGACACGGCCGGCGAGCGGAAGTCGCAATGGAGAATCCGCTGGAGACTGTTGCGTACGGCGATGCGCTTTGCGGGAGGGAAGGGGCTGGTTCCCGCGGTACAGGATGTGTTTTCCGAAGTGGCGTTTTCTGAACTGGATCGATCGTTCGGCCCGCTTCCTGCGGATGCCGACGAGGTACTGACCCGGTATCTGCGAGTCAAACTTCAAGGGATGCATTTTTGCGGGGCGGCCTACTATAATATCCCGCTTGTCGAGGGATTCCAGAGCCTCACGCTGCTGATTCCCGCCGTTCTCTGGATGGCACGCTGGCTGGCGGCAAGCCAGAAGCGTTCGCAAATCAAGACCGAGGACGTGACACAGGCCCTGAGCATCGCCGACCATCATCACGGCTACTCTCCGGCGTTTGGCCAGACGGGATTCCGAGGCAGAGTTCGGCAATTGGCCTGGTTGAACGAGATTTCCCGGCTGGTGGCGTGGTACGGTCGGTGAGGGGCGCGACTCAAAATCTAAGGTAACAACCATGACGCAGGAGCAACTCTGGGCCCCCTGGCGGCTGCCGTACATTGTGACGCCGAAGAATCATCAGCCTCACACCGAAGGCTGTTTTATTTGCCGGTATGCCGCCGAGCCGCAGTCCGACCGCGAGAACCTGGTCGTTGCGCGAGGAAAAAGCACGCTGACGGTGCTCAATCGCTACCCATATAACAACGGGCATTTACTCGTTGCTCCGCTATCGCACAAAGCGAACCTCGAAGAGCTTGACGATACCGAGCTGCTGGAAGGAATGCAGGAGCTGCAACGGATGACGGCACTGATCCGCCGGACGATGTCGGCCGAAGGATTCAACATCGGGGTCAACCTCGGAAAAATCGCCGGGGCCGGTCTGCCCGGGCATCTGCATTGGCATCTTGTTCCGCGTTGGAACGGCGATACCAATTTCATGCCCGTGCTGGGCAATGTGAATGTCATCCCGCAGTCACTGGAGGCGTTGTATGATCTCATCACCCGATCGCTGGCCCAGCCCACGATGTAGAATTGATGAATTAAACAGCCACAGACTTGATTCCGCGGTCACAAATCAGAACAATGCAGAGATGTTCCATTGATTCGACTCTTGTATTCGGGCCTATTCATCATGATTTGTGCTTGGCAAATAACAGCCGAGTTCAATCTCAGCCCCACGGACGACCGTTGTCACGGTCTTATTTTTCAGAATTGAACCGCTCTCGGCGAGCACG
>JAYTRB010000448.1:0-2536 GCA_043746425.1 Planctomycetia bacterium | reverse complement strand
GTGGTTCTTGACGTCTGGTGGCTCGCTTTGGCGAATCGGCTGATAGGCCCAGTGCGTGGCCCGCGCCTTGATAATTCCTTCTGGCGTGGCCCATTGCCCCAGGGCCGCACCTGCCGCACCTGCCGCACCAGTCGTCGTCGGATAGGGTGCCCCGATTTTGATCCATTCGGTAAGGGTCGCAATTTCGTGATCGGCCAATTTCTTCTTAGGGGGCATCTTGATCGCGTCCTGAAAGCCAATGACTTCCAACAGGCGACTTTCTTCAGGTTTGCCGGCCACGACAGCGGGGCCACCTTCGTTTCCTTTGAAAAGCCCCTCACGGGAATCAAGCCGCAGCCCGCCTTCCTGCTTCTTGTCGCCATGACACTCGACGCAATTGGCCACGAAGATCGGCCGAACACTTTTCTCGAAAAAGGCTTCTTGTTCGGGCGTGGGCTTAAATTCAACGGCCGGGGCGTTTGCCGGCTCGTCGGCGCGCAATTCCAGCGCCGCAATGGTTGCGAGCCAAAGAATCAACGATGCCAGGCAGGAGAGTTTTGGCATAGGGCCGATCAAGTTCAACAAGGCTGCCGGCGCGCCCGGCAAGGAGGGAGGTCTATCTCTCTATTATTTTGATGTTTGCCAGTCGGGGCGTCAATACAGAGATCTTAAACTGCCTCGCCATCGGACTCAGAACGAAGGACCGATCTTGCCGGTCGCAATCGACAATCCTAGAGTAACGGTAGTCAGCAGCAGCAGGTGTCTTTCCTGACGAACTTTTGTTGGCAACTCGCGCCTTGTTCGAAAGAGGTGGTGTCATGTCATCTTCCAGCAGTCGCCGCCACTTTCTGCGAGCTGCCGCCGGCAGTTCGATAATCGGACTTTCCGATCTGCAGCTCTTTTCGCGGCTGCCGAGTGTTTCTGCGGCCGAGACACGCCTTAGACCTGACGTTGTCCGCCTGCGCCCGGAGATCGAACCACTGGTCAGCTTTCTCGAAGAGACTCCCCGCGAGAAATTGGTCGACGAAACCATCGCCCGCATCAAGCGCGGACTGTCGTATCAGGAATTGCTGGCCGCTCTGCTGCTGGCCGGCGTGCGCAACGTCGAGCCGCGCCCCAGTGTCGGGTTCAAATTCCATGCGGTGCTGGTTGTCAACGCGGCCCATCTGGCCAGCATCGCCTCTCCCCAGCACGAACGCTGGCTCCCGATTCTTTGGGCAGTCGACCACTTTAAAGAGGCACAGTCGCAGAACGTCAAAGAACGAAATGGCTGGCGCATGCCACCCGTGAAAGAGTCGGACGTACCCCCTGCCCATCGCGCCCGCGATGCATTTACTGATGCGATGGATCGTTGGGATGAGTCTGCCGTCGATGTCGCTGTGGCCGGCCTCACCCGAACCGCAGGGTCGGCGGAAATCTTTGAGCTTTTCAGCCAGTATGCGCCGCGCGACTTCAGGTCGATTGGGCACAAGGCGATCTTCCTGGCAAATTCGCGGCGGACGCTCGATTGCATCGGCTGGCAGCATGCCGAGCCGATCTTAAGGTCGCTGGCATATGCCCTTCTGGCCAAAGAGGGAAGCGATCCTGCAAAGCAGGATTCTGCCGCCGATCGCGCCGGACGGCAGAACCGCGAGTTGGCCGGCAAACTTCGCCCCGAATGGCGCGAGGGACGCACAGATCACGCAGCGACTGTGGAATGCCTCGCCATGCTGCGGCAGGCCTCCGATCTCGAAGCTCCCTCTGCCGTAATCGAGATGCTCAATCGGGATGTCGCTCCCCAGTCGATCTGGGACGCGCTGCTTGATGGAGCGGGCGAGGTACTGATGCGCCGCCCGGGCATTATCGGCTTGCATGCTGTCACCACAGCCAACGCCCTGCACTATCTTTATGACGCCAGCGGCGACGATGCGACACGCCGCTGGATCTTCTTGCAATGTGCCTCGTTTATCCCGTCGTTTCGAGAGGCCTCGATCAGCCGCGGAGGGCCCTTCAACGACGTGCAAGTCGATCGGCTGGAACCCCTGCCCTTCTCTTCGCCTGAGCAGGCCGTCGCCGAAATCTGCGCCGATATCAGCCGCGACCGGATGACCGCGGCACGCAAGGTGCTGACGTACATTCACGACAACCCCGACCCACGGCCTCTGATCGACGCAACCCGGCTCCTCATTTTCGCCAAAGGGAACGATGCCCACGATTACAAATTCAGTGCGGCGGTGCTCGAAGATTTTTACCACGTCTCGCCCGAATGGCGCGGCAAATATCTGGCGGCAAGCGTCTTCAATCTGCCGGGCTCTGAAGCGCGCGACAATACGCTGATCCAACGCGCGCGTTCGGCTTTGGGGGCCTGAAAGAGTTGGCGCGCTGGCACCAACAGCGTTCGCGGCTCCGCGACGTTCGTAGTACCACCTTCAGGCGGCGATGCAACGTGCGCCAACACGAAGTGACTGCCACGAGCCTTTTTGGGGCGCCCCGGCCCGTCGTGCGCGACACTTGTCGCTGACAATGCGCCCTGGCTACAGTAGACGCGTACCCTTTTTTGCCAGAGACCGCACGGGGA
>JAYTRB010000447.1:0-4816 GCA_043746425.1 Planctomycetia bacterium | reverse complement strand
CTGGCGCCGCGTGCCCCGGCGGCAGCGCCTGCCCATTCTCGAGCGCTCCGCCCCCCAGCAGATGCAGCGCGGCGACCGTCGCTCGGGCCCCGTGACTGTGCCCCACGATTGATACCCGCTGGTCGGCCGGAACTTGTGCAATCAGATTTGCCAGATACATGCCGTGTGACGTGCTTCGCCGTCCTAGGATTGCGATATCGACCGGAAAAAGATACGGCATGTAACCATCGGCCGGCCATGTGAAAAACACAACCTGCACCGGAGAATTCGGTGCCCCCGAGCGGATCCAGTGGTAAATCTTGCGACTCTCGCTCATCACGTCGCGCCAATAGTTGTAGCTGCCATGCACCACGAAGCACACCGGCCTGTCGGGGCGAATCGAGGCCAGAAACGAATCACGTCCTTCTGCGCCGATTTGCTCGTCTGAAGTGCGATGAAAATACGACAGCGAGCACCCCGCTTCGCCGATGGCATCCTTTCCATCGCAACTGCGGCTGCTCACGATCCAGTAATCGCAATCGCTGACGGCCTCGAGGGGCGCCGTGATGGTCGTGGGGGGAGTGGTCGATTGCAGAGGCAGCGACTGTGCCGGGGGCATTTGAATCGGAGTGGGTCCGTCTTCAATTTTCGATTGTGTCGCCAGAGAGGCCGACGCTTTATCGCGCCGCCGCGAAACGCGCGATCGCTTATTCGGGCGCAGTGCATCTTCGAGGGTTATCGGCGCCGCGCCGATGACAGGCGCCGTGCCGACCGAATGCGGTTGGGCCAGCCCCGGCTGCGCGCAGCCCAGAGCCGCGAGAAGCGGCACCACTAAGAAGGGCAGAATGCGATGATTTAAAAACAGAGGCTGACTCATGGGCGTGTCTCCAGTGGGCAACCCGGGGCTCCAGGCAAACAGTTGCCGGACAGCCCTGGCATGAGGAGTGCTCAACCTGTTGAGACGTCATGACCTCAACACAGGACGAAACGGGGGCGCCAGCGTGGCTGCTGAAACCCTATCACACGAACATCCCGTAAAACGTTTCTGTCACCCACCCAGGGCGATAAACCACGAGTCTGCGTGGGGCCTCTACCTCGTACACCACCTGCGAAAAGAACTCCTGTCAGTGAAGCCCTGCCGGTTGCATCAGAAAGTCGGGAGCCAGTCACCTTTTTCCGCAGGCTGCTATGATCGCCGAAGTTTTGGGCCCGGTTCTCCTTCTGCCTTTGGATCAACGCATGTCTGACAGTGCCACGATTGTCTGGTTTCGCCGTGATTTGCGCATCGACGACAACCCCGCGCTGGCCGCCGCCGCGGCGCGCGGCGAAGCGATCATTCCCGTCTTTATCTGGGCGCCAGACGAAGAAGACTGGCCCGATGGCGCGGCCAGCCGCTGGTGGTTGCATCAATCGCTGGGAAGTCTGCAATCGGACCTGGCCCGGTTGCGTTTGCGTTTGATCGTTCGCCAAGGGACCGCCGCCGACGAATTGCAGCGCCTCGTCAATGAGACGAAAGCGACGGCCCTCTTTTGGAACCGTCGCTATGAGCCGAAAATCATTGTCCGCGACACGCACCTCAAAGCGGCATTCCAAACGGCCGGCCTGACAGCCGAGAGCTTCAATTCGAGTCTGTTGTTTGAACCGTGGACGATCAAGACGGCAGCCGGAACACCCTTTCGAGTCTTCACTCCCTTCTGGAGAAAGTGCCTCGCGCCGGGTGAGCCCCAGCCCCCTCAATCATCGCCCCAACGGCTGAAACCTCCCCGACAATGGCCCGAATCGCTGGACGTCGCCGATTTACAGCTCGAGCCCCGCGTTCGGTGGGATTCTGGACTGCGGCAAAGCTGGTCGCCGGGAACGGAGGGGGCCGCGCGCGAGCTGACGCGGTTTGTGGCCGAGGGGCAAGCGGGCTATTCGACCCAGCGCGATCGGCCAGATCACTCAGGAACGAGCCGGCTCAGCCCCTTTCTTCATTTCGGAGAGCTCGGCCCTCGACAGGTCTGGCACGCCATACGACAGTCGGTGCGTCAGAGGGAACCGCTGAATCAGGATGCCATCGCCGAGCCCTTTCTGCGGCAGCTCGTGTGGCGCGAGTTCACCCATCATCTTCTGTATCATTATCCCCGTACTGTCGCCGAGCCGTTGCGCGAGGAATTCAGGGCCTTTCCCTGGCAAGAGAACGCCGCCGGATTGCGCGCCTGGCAGCGCGGCCAAACCGGGTATCCGTACATCGACGCGGGAATGCGGCAGCTCTGGAAGACGGGTTGGATGCACAACCGGGTGCGGATGGCGGTGGCTTCGTTTCTCGTCAAAGACCTGCTCGGCAACTGGCTCGAAGGGGCAAAATGGTTCTGGAACACGCTGGTCGATGCAGATTTGGCAAACAACACGCTGGGCTGGCAGTGGACGGCCGGCTGTAGCGCTGATGCGGCTCCCTTCTTTCGAGTCTTCAATCCCGTCGGTCAGGGAGAACGCTGCGATCCCGAGGGGCGCTATGTGCGAGAGTGGGTTCCTGAACTGGCCAGGCTGCCGGCCAAATGGATCCACAAACCGTGGCTGGCTCCCCAGGAAGTTCTAACGGCTGCGGAAGTAGTGCCGGGAGTGACGTATCCACAACCGATCGTCGAGCACGCGGCCGCTCGCCGGCGGGCCCTCGCTGCACTGGCGACGATTAAGGCCGGCCGAACGAAAGTTAACGAATGACGCAACGACGATTTAAAGATTAACGCAGCGACTGCAGAATGGGGCCGAAGGGTAACGTAAAGACTTGGATCAATAAAATCGTGACAAAGAAAAGTCCCCGTGCCCATTTCTGCTCGGGGGCGCATTGGGCCAGTCCCATAATCATCAGCAGCCAGCCGAACTCTCTGACCGTCGCGACCAGATAGGTCGTCATTCCAAAGGTGAGCAGCAAGGCGTTGCGCCACCGGGCGATCGGGCCGCCTCGGGGCCACAGAAAAACGACCGCCAAGAGTGCCTCGAACAGAAACGTCCACCACGTCAGAAACTGGGCGACGAGATCGACTTTCAAATTGCCCAGAAGCCGCACCTGCATCAGATCTTGTCCCGAGGCGTACGCCGTTTTCAGCAGCATTTCATGTTCGCGATTTGCCAGCAGCACCTCACGCGGAACACCCGTCAGCCAGTGCGAGAGAAATTCAAACCGCGGATCAGTGAGCAGAGTGAATCGAAAGAACGCCGCGCGATCGAAATACGAGGACGAGATGAGCTTCCAATACAAGGCGAAAACGAGGCACAGCCCGATCAATAGCCGCGCATTGAAGGCCAGCGCCTGTTCGCGATCGTGTTGGCGATCGCTGCACGAGCAGGCCCCGAAGACGGCGGCGCACCAATAGCACTCCAGGAATTTGTGGTTGTCGGCGGCGTACCAATGGAAAAACACCTCGGCGCCGAGGAAGGCGGCCAGAATGAGCCACAGAGTCGCCGACTCGCGAACAGGTCGAAAGGCGATGCCGCTGACAGCCAGCAACAGGATGACGCATTGCGAATACCAGTACTCTGGCGTGCGCAGCAGCAACAGTACCAGTGTCAGCAGCAGAACCAGATCAAGCGCGTCGGTACTCGCCCAGGCGGCTTGAATGAATTCTCGCGTTGACGACGGGCGTGGATTCATAATAGGAGCTCCACGTGAGTTTTCAGTGCGCGGACGCGGCGACCGTCGTCTCGAGAATCTTTTCGGCCTGCAAATGATCGTCTGCGGGCACAAACCGGTATTTCCAAACCTCGACTCGTACCGCCTTGCAGTCGACGCGTACGTTGGCGTCGGGCACAGGTTCGCCGGGATTGAGCGGTCGCACCCGTTGCAAATAGGCCGCGGGCCGCCGCTGCGGTTGTCCGGGAGCCCGGTCGACATCCACCCAAGTTGCAGCACTCAGCCCGGCAGCCAGTTTCTGCACGTCAGAGAATGCTGGCGCTGCCTCGATTTTGCGGAGTAACTCTGGTTCGGGCGCGACCAGGCAGACTGCTAATTGACCGGTCGCCGTCTCAATGAAAATCTTTACGAATCTTGCATTGGCCGAGTCGACGGTTGAAAACATGCCGAATCCGCCCCCTTTCCAGGGTGTAAGCTGCGAAACACGAACGAGTCCGATCTGGAATAGTGCTACACTGCAAAGAAGGCCGGGGGCCAACCACAAATAAAATTGACGGAGATAGATCGACATGAATTTCTCACCAAGTGTTCAGAGATGGCGTCTGTGAGGCATGGCGTTTGCCTTGAATCGCTCGACTCGCACGACCTGGCGTGATATAAAGGACGCGAAATTTCGTTCGTAAACTGCACCCCTCTCGTTGAGAGGGGCAGACGCTCGTAGAATAGTGTGCGGCTGCGGGGCTTGCCACGGACATTCATCGGTAATTTCTGAAGGACCAACCTATGCGACCGCGTTTGAGAAGCATCTTTTTGTTTTTGACAGCGATCTGCTTGGTCACAATTTCGGCCTGGTCGCAAGAAAAGAACGGTCCCCCGCAGAAATCGGTCGCGGCGATCGAAAAACTTGGGGGACGAGTCGAGCGCGATGAAAAGAGTCCGCAACAGCCGGTCGTGGGGGTACATTTGCAGGGGAGTCATGTCGATGATTCGACACTGAAGCTTCTCCAGGAGTTTCCCCAGGTACGCACGCTGCTGCTGGCAGATAATCGCATCACCGACGAGGGGCTCAAGCAGTTGCAGGGGCTGAAAAACCTCGAAGCTCTGCTGCTGCACGGGACGCATGTCACGGGCTCGGGACTCGAATATCTGCATGGCTCAGAAAAACTGCAGTTGCTCGATTTGCGGGGCGAATGGTTAAACGACGAAGGTTTGGCGCACATCGGC
>JAYTRB010000446.1:0-2972 GCA_043746425.1 Planctomycetia bacterium | reverse complement strand
CTGATTCTGAGGTGAAAGCCAATATTGAACTTTGGAAAGGCCCGAGATGCCGACCTGCGCCAGTCCTGTCACTGGAATCGGGTCGCCAGCCTTCACCGTGAGCGGGCGATGCAGGATTCGGGCGCTGGTTTTCATCCAACTGTCGATATCGTTGTTGCCTGTCGCGTAGGTATCGTTGGCGAATGGCGCGTTCGTCAGCAAGACGCGGATCAGCCATTTCACCGACTTGAACCCGTAGGCGTCGGGAACCAGCATCCGCACTGGGCCGCCGCGCTTACCGGTCAGTAATTCGCCATTGAGCTTGTAGCACAGCATCACCGGGTATTCGCCGGGCGGGTCTTCGAGCACGCGTCCGATTGGAAGCGAGCTGCGAAAAATCTGCTTGGGCGCGTCATTGTGGTAGCCATAGTAGAAAACCCGGCGGATGTTCTCGGTGGGTTTGGTGAGCCAGAGAACATCCCGCAGCGGAACCCCTTCCCATAGCCCCATCCCCAGCGGAGCATCGATATTGTTGCAGCTCATGACTTTCAGATATCGGACGGCCTTCGTCTCGGCCAGCTTCATCAGCCCATGCCAGTCGAGCGCCGTGCCGAGTTCTTTGGAAAGAGGATTTGCTAACGTCGCTTTGGCATCGGGATCGGAAACGACCTCAAGTTTCCAGGTTTCATGCGTCATCCCCACATCGCGGAGCTTTTCAATGGGGTGCATGTACGGTAACGGATCTCCCCGTTCAACGAGCTGGAACTGATCGGGGTGCGTCAGGTATTCGAGGTTGGCAACCTCTTCAACGACAGCGCTATTTTCCTGCGCAGCAGCGACGTTTTCCAGAAGCTGAGAGGCGTGCGCGGCGGCAACTCCCGCAATGCCCAGCCCCAGAAAGTACCGTCTCGAGACAGCGATATGATCGGCGAAAATCTGTTGGGGGTTGTGCACAACAGTACCTTCGAGGCGAGGGGGGCACGGGAGGGGACCTAAAACAAAATACCCATTCGTGTGATAGGTTTCTACCCCGATGATCTGCGGTGGCAAGCGACAGAGAGACGGACCTTCAAATACTGACACTTGGCCGTCTAGTCTTCGATCACCAGTTTTATCTCGTCGGAATTCCCCTTCAGTTCCGGAGCGTACATGGCCGAGGCCTTTGTGGGAAGCGCGCTGAACTTGCCGGGAATCTCGGCCTTCATGCGGTAGGCGATGCTGTGCTTGCCGCGCGCCAGCCAGCGAACGAAGAAGCACACTTTTTCGTCACGCAGCTCCAGATAGGCACCCAGACCATTTCCACCGTAGCCCGAGCGAACGTCGACCGGCTCAAATCCTGAAGCTTTCATGTCCTCGAAGAGCAGGTATTCGTAGTCATTCTTGCTGTCGATCTCGAGTTCGATTTCGACCAGGTCTCCCGACTTCACCGTCGCCAGGTTCGCCAGCTCTTCACGTTCATACTTTTCGACCTTCTGATCGAGGGCCTGGCCGGCCGCACCGGCCACCTTGATCTTCTTGTCGACTTTCTTGAGCTTGTAATACTTGCGATTCACTTGCACCTCAAGCCCCGCCTTGGTGATGAAGTCTTCGAGCGTGAAGCTGGTCAAATAGGCATTGAAGTACACGGGGCCGACACCCTTTCGGCGAAGTTCCAGCGTGTGCTTGCCGGTCTCGACCGCGTCGCCAAAAAGAACGAATTTGTTGTCGAACGTAAACAGGTTTGATTTGTCGATTTTCACTTCCTTCTGCCGCTTGCCGTCGTACCAGATTTCCAGCGACATGTCGGGTTTGTCTTCGCCACTGGCAGTCATGTATTCCGCAAGGGCTTCGATGCAGATGGCCGTGTCGCGAGTACTGTTCCAATAGGTCCCGTGTTGGCGGTTGTTTAGCAGATACTTGACGAGCCGCGACGTTCGTTCTTCTCTGGGACTCGTCCGTGCCAGGAGCTTCAGGTAGTATCCGTTGGCTTCAGTCTCGCTGCCGTACCAGTACCACCAGGCGCTCCCCTCGGGAAGTTTCAGATAGGCAGTCTGGTTTTCGTCATCCTGAACGACGAACTGATCGAGGTTTTCAAGAATCATCGCCAGCTTTTCCGGCTGCTTGAGTTTGTCGAGCGCCAATCCATACATCGCCTTGGCATAGGCCGACAGCTTTGTCCGGTCGCGATACAGAAATTCGAGCATGTCATTCTGAGCCACGTCGGCATCGACCAGAACCATAAAGATGAAGGCGTCGAGATTGTCGGCGGACTCTTTCCATTCTTTGTTCGCTTTTTTGTCGGCGGCGTTCTTCAAAAGCTCGACTTGTCGCTCGTCATAGGCTTTCAACCAGGCGATGCCCCGTTCGAGAACGCCCGGCACAATGGCGACGTCCAACGGCTTGGTCATTTGCAGTCCATGCACGACGAGTGCGGTCGTATGCGGCCAACTGCGTTCGCCGAATCCCGAGAACCAGCCCCAGCCCCCATCGGAAAGCTGCATCGACGTCAGTGCCTGCAGGCCGTCAGTCGTCATGCGCGTGACTTCGTCTGCGTCGAAAACCGGGTTGCGAACATAGCGCTTCCAGCTCGCCGCGCGCTCTTTGTCGTCGCCGAGTTCCTGCGCGTTGAGATTCGTTCGCTTCTCCTGAATGTCTTTAAGATTCAGGTTCATTCGGCGCAATATCGAGTGTGTCACAACTGTCGGCAAAAACCGATTGAGCGTCTGCTCAGTACAACCGTAGGGGTATTCCACCAGGTACGGCAAAGCATCGACCATCGCACCGGCGAGTGTCGGCGAATAGCGGACTTCGAGGCGGCTGTCGTTGATTCGCCTTGCGGCAGGAACCGTAAAGGCCAGGGCGCTCGATTCTTTCCCGGGGCGAATCGCCCCCGAAAACGACTCGACCTTGTGCATTCCATGGACGTATGCCGGAAACCGCATTTCGATCGCGTCCGACTCTTCGTCAGTAAGGGCTTTCATGCGAATCACGCAGGTTCCTTCGCCGACAACCTT
>JAYTRB010000445.1:0-3504 GCA_043746425.1 Planctomycetia bacterium | reverse complement strand
CGCTCTGCGAATTCGGGGTGGGAATTCAGGCCAGTCCCGACGGCAGTCCCGCCAATCGCCAGCTCATGCAACCCCGGCAGAGTGGCCTCAATTCGGTCGAAGTTGCGGGATACGAGCGATGCCCATCCCGAGATCTCCTGCCCCACCGTCAGGGGAGTCGCGTCCTGCAGGTGTGTCCGTCCGAGTTTGACGACGTCCGCAAACTCGCGGGCTTTGTCGTCGAGTGCCGCCCGCAGGTTTGCAACGGCTGGCAAGAGCCTTTTCCTGAGCGCCATTGCAGCAGCGATATGCATGGCCGTGGGAAAGGCGTCATTTGAGGATTGCGACAGATTGACGTGATCATTGGCATGAATGGCGAGCCATGTGCCGGTCTGTTCTGCAGACAGCTCGCTGGCCCGGCGGGCGATGACTTCATTGACATTCATATTCGTCTGCGTGCCGCTTCCGGTTTGCCAGACCCGCAGTGGAAAGTGGTCGTCGAAGCGGCCGGCGATGACTTCCTCTGCCGCCTGGACAATCGCAGCGGCTTCGGCTGGCGGAAGCTTGCCGATGTCGCGATTCACAATCGCCGCCCCCTTTTTTACCAGTGCCAGCGCGTGGATCACTTCCAGAGGCATGCGATCTTCACCCACTGAAAAGTGCACGAGTGAGCGGGCGGTCTGAGCGCCGTAATAGCGATCGGCCGGAACGGGGATCGACCCCAGCGTGTCGTGCTCCACTCGAGTCGCGGACGTGTCAGACATGAAAGCTCTCCCGTGGCAGTGGCCAGCGCTGGAAACGTCTCAGTATTGTAGCGTCTCCGCCTCGGCGGCTCGCTCGGAAGTCGTGCGAAACCCCATCGCAGACGCCGCGCACCGCTCGCGTCAGCCATCGAATGCTTTTCTGACAAGCAGATCAGAAACCACAAACCTGTCGTGGCCGACAAGCGTCTTACGTGCCAGCTAGGCGGCTACCATGGAGACCGACAGAGCGGCGAAGGAACCAATCTTAATTGCCGCCAAAATAACGTTTGTCGCGCTCGTCGAATTCGGCGTAGCCGAGCAGGTCGTACAGCTCAGCGCGGGTCTGCATCGCATCGATAAAACCCGTCTGCGTTCCCTCGGCGGCCAGACGCGTGAGTGCCGATTCAACGGCTTTCATCGCGGTACGGAAGAGCGTCACAGGAAACAGCACGCCGCGATAGCCCATGCCGGCCAATTGCGCAACTGACAGCAGAGGGCTCTTCCCGAATTCGGTCATGTTGGCGATCAAGGGAACAGAGATTTCCCGCGCAAATCGTTCAAACTCGGCTGGCGATTCGAGCGCCTCGGGGAAAACCATGTCGGCCCCGGCATTGACATACGCCTTCGCCCGATCAAGAGCGTCGTCGATTCCAACGACGGCCCGAGCGTCAGTCCTGGCAATCAGAACGAAACTGGCATCGCGCCGCGCCGCAACGGCTGCCTTGATTTTCGCGACCATCGCATTGCGGCTGACAAGGCGCTTGCCGCTCAAATGGCCGCAGCGCTTGGGCAGCTCCTGGTCTTCAAGATGCAGACCGGCCAGCCCCGACTGTTCAAAGAGTCGCACGGTACGTTCGACCGCCAGCGCTTCGCCGAAACCGGTGTCGGCATCAGAAATGACTGGAACGCAGACAGCTTGGGTAAGATACCGGGCCTGATCGGCAAATTCGGTTTGCGTGACCAGCCCCACGTCGGGAATCGCAGCCATTCCGGCCGATAACACCGCCCCCGACTGATAGAGCGCCTGAAACCCGGCGCGCTGGGCCATGCGGGCCGTGAAGGCATTGAAAACGCCGGGAATTGCCGTACATCCCTGTGAAAGCACCTGCCGAAAACGGGTGCCAGGGGTCGATGAGTCGATGGGCATGATGGTTGGAGTCTAACCCGAATTGTTGAGGGTGCAAGACGGTTTCCACGGTGCATCCATCTTTTCTAATTCTCGCGACTGCGATAAGATGCCGCCAGTTCGCTCCCCTTGCGGGCTTTAAAATTGACTGGGGGGGCGGAAAACCGGGTTTCTCAATACAGGCGCCGAGTATTCTAAGGAGTCACGCAGTGACGCGTAATTATCGCGCTAGGGGGATGGTGTTGGTTTTGGTGGCAATCGCTGTCACCGCGGTGGTATCTGCCCCGTCGACAAAGGCCGCCGACGAGAAGGCCCCCGTCAAGCCCGCCATTACTGTCGTCTTCCCCAGCACCGACGAGGTCTTCAAGGACTTGAAATTCACGTTTGGACTGGTGAACGACGAAAAGGGATTCAACACTCTGAAGAGTACGATTGAACTGTTTCTTGTGGGAATCGAAACCACCCAGCCCGGGGGAATTCGAATCTATCCCACGGCAGCCGGTCTGCAAACCGTTTTGTCGTTTCCCATCAAGGCCGATCCGTTCAAATTCGATCCCAACACCGGCAAGCCACTGGCCGCCTCCGAAATCAAGAAACGCTGGCCCCAATTAGAAAAATTGAGCCCGGATGAAGCGCAGGCTTTCCGTACCGCAGAACTCAAAAAGCTGACTCCTGAGCACATTCAGAAACTTCGCGATCTGGAATTTGGAGCATTGATCCTCAATCTGTTCGATCTCGACGTCAAGACGGCTCCAGCGCCTACGGCGGCGCTCGGCAAACAGATTCCCAAAGGCATCGCAGCGAAACTGAAAGACCTGCATCTGGCGGCCAACGAGCGCCTCATATTCGGTCTCGCCGACGGATTCATGCGTTACGAATCGGGGTACGTCCATATCGGCAAACTCCTGCCCGACGTGCGGCTTGCCAAAGGCGGCTTGCCGGCTGAACTCGCCGAGGGACACGATTTGGCCGCTCTCATTGACGGCCAGGCGCAATCTCAGGAAGAGCGCAAAACAGCCTTTGACAAGGCCAAACAAGAATTGATTGGGGGCATCGCGAAAGGCGAGCGGGAAGACGAAGCCGTCTTTGAAGTCCGCAAGGTCGTCACCGAGCACTTGATTGCTGAAGTCGAACGCTTTTTCGTTGAATCGTCCCGAATCCATCTCGGCTGGAATGTCTCAGCTGCCCAGAAGCACGCCCGATCAGAGCTCGATATTGAAGGGCTCCCCGGCACTGCGCTGGAAGAAAGCGTCGAATTACTGGGGAAGACTCCCGATGAATTTGCCAGCGTTTCCAAGCTCGACACCGTCTTCAGTCTCTCAGGAAATTTTCCGATTGACCCGCTCCGCAAGGCGTTTTTGACGAATGTCGTAAAGCTGGAACGGGCCCTCCTCAAGAAGCAGATCGCCGAGAGTACAAAGCATTCCGATGAACAGAAGAAGTCTGAAGACGAACTCGTGGAATTGATGTTTGACGTCATTGACGGCTTTAAGGATCTGGGAGTTATTAACGGATTTCTTCGCAGTTGGTCGAACGGCGATGGCACGCTGACGACTGTTGCCGGAGGACGCGTACCCGAAAATTCGCGCGAGAAATTTGAAAAGATGCTTGAGAAGCTTGCCACGCGAAAGGCGACGAATAAAGTCGAAAACAAAG
>JAYTRB010000444.1:0-2591 GCA_043746425.1 Planctomycetia bacterium | reverse complement strand
GGTCGACGTGGCGGATCGGTCGACAACGGGACTTAAACAAACCGCACTAAATCAAAACAGACAATCACCACGGCAATGATGGCTGACGGAGCCAGATACAGCCCCGGCTGCAACTGCCGCCGTTCGGCCTCAGACAGCGGAAGCCAACTCACCAATCGCAACGACAAAAGCACGTGCCGCACCGTGGCCGACAACAGCCTGAAAAAACCCACGCGCCAGATCAAGACGCCCACTCCTGCCGCTGCTCCCAGAACGAACGTCCAGAGCAATGCGTCAATTCCCTTTTCGAGGCCCAGAAACGCGCCCAGCATGGCCATCAGCTTGACGTCCCCTCCGCCGACGACGATTCCTCCGCGGTGATCAAACAACACATACGCCATGAGCATCAGACCGCCGCAGACAGCCAGCCCCGAAAGGCTGTCGTCGAGCGCCGGGTACCCGTTATTCCACCCGTTCTCGAGAGTGTTCACCGCCAGGGCCGCTACGATTCCTGAATAGGTCGTCCAGTTATAGATCTTGTGGAAAATGACATCGGTGACGGCGGCGGTAGCCGTCAGTAGCAGCAGCAATACGGTCGAAAGGGTGATCACCATTCAGGCCAGAATAACTCCCGGTCACGCCCCTGTGCGGGGTCATTGGCCGTTGGTGACCTTATCGCTCTGCTGTTCGAGATTGGTCATGCCGTTGTAGAAATAATTTCTGATTCGGGGCCAGCCGAACTTGATGATGAAGATCAAAATCGGCAGGGCGATGGCGCCGATGATGAGAATCGTCTCCAAACTGACGGCGCCCCGCTCGTCGCGGTGTATCTTCGCGAGCAGCCTGCGAAATGCGGAGAAAGTCGGCATGATTGAACTCCTGTTTCAGGTTCTCGTCGAATTCAAAACGGCGAGATGCCGCGAATGGGGAATATCCCAGTAGAGACTACGTAAGGAAGTGACTGCCAGATTCTACTTGATCTGCGGGATTCTACATAAACGGCCAGGTCACCAGGGCACACGTCATCTGGTAAACCGCCCGTATGATCTTCGTCGCATAATAATACGACATGGCCACCATCGGCAAGACGGCCCCCATCACCAGAACATAATCCAGCGTCGCCATTCCCAACCGATTCAGCGACGTCTCGCACGCTGTTCGAATGCCAAAGCCGCGGCGAACCGACACGAAACCACGCCGCGGCGGCCCGACTCCTGTGTGCTTCCGATGCTGATACCGAACCGATTTCATGGACGTGCAAGACTCCGCATGAATCATACTCCGATCGATCTGGAATTGCCAGAAGTTTCTCGCACGCCTCCCCGGCCACCTGGCGACCGAGGCATGGGGCACGCCCGCCGCCCCGCGCCCGCCCGGCAATCGGGCTGCGCGCGAGCCCCATCGACGAAAGCTCGCACTTTCGCGAAATCCTCAGAAACTCGCTCGAAACGAGCTGCAAATGGCATTATCTGGTCCACAGGCTTGCCGTCAGTTTGATCCGACTGTCGAGCGCCTGCTCGTATGCCTCATGGGCAAAAGTCGGCAGCGCGCCGGTCGGTTTAAGGTCGGCCATGATTCGCCCCGCCTGATTCTTTCCCTGCATTTTGAGAACGAACAGATCTTTCAACGTATAGGTATCGTCAGTCATGCCGCAAGCTTCGGTGATCCGCGTGATACGTCGCGAGCCATCCTCTGAAAACCGCGAAAGCTGAACGATCAGGTGAATGGCTGAGGCGACCTGCGCCCGGGCGACATAGATGGGAATCTGAACCTCAGACATCAGCGACAGCGTTTCGAGTCGCACAAGGGCATCGCGCGGCGTGCTGGCGTGCACCGTCGTGAGACTGCCGGCATGGCCGCTGATCATCGACTGAATCATATCGAGGGCTTCGCCCCCGCGGACTTCGCCGACGATGATTCGATCGGGGCGCATGCGCAACGACGCCACGAACAACTGCCGGATGGTGAGCCCTCCCCGGCCGTAAGTGTCTTTCTGCTGCGATTCGAGGTACAGCGTATGTGGCTGGTTGAGCCGCAGTTCAGAACTGTCTTCGATGACGACGATGCGCTCTTCCGCCGGGACAGCGGTTGAAAGCGCGTTGAGCAGCGACGTTTTGCCCGTACCTGTACCGCCGGCGACGATGATATTCTTATGCAGGCGGACGCAGAGTTCCAGAAATTCGCGAGCTGTTTCAGAGATGCTTCCCAGCCGCACGAGTTCGTCGAGGTTCATGATGTCGCGCGTGAATTTGCGGATCGTCAGATACGTTCCGCGACGCGCGCTGGGGGGAATCACGGCATGCACCCGCGAGCCGTCGGGTAGCCGCGCGTCGAGCACCGGCCGCTTGTCGTCAATCTCGCGCCCCACGTATTGCGCCACGTTATGCACCGCAGTCAGCAGGGCGTCTTCGCTGGGGAAGCGGGCGTCGGTGTGCTCGAGCTTGCCGCGGCGTTCGATATAGACGTCATTAAACCCGTTCACCATGATCTCGGTGACGGTGGGGTCATCGAGATACATTTTGACGGGAGTCAGAAAATAACCCACACTCGCTTCAAAAATCGCCTCTCGCGACATGCGCGGCTCCTGCGGCCATAGAAATCATCGACGCCAT
>JAYTRB010000443.1:0-6251 GCA_043746425.1 Planctomycetia bacterium | reverse complement strand
CGGAATGCGCCGCCGCGTGAACCGTCATTGGCCTGCGGTACCGAAACGGTGCTGCTCGTCGAAGACGAAGCGGGCGTCAGGGCGCTGATGCGGATGGTGCTCGACAAGAAGGGCTATACCGTTCTCGAGGCGGGAAATCCACAGGAAGCGTTGCAGCTCTTAGAGCATTTTCAGGATTCTGTGCACCTCCTCATCAGTGATGTGGTCATGCCCGGGATGGGTGGTCGTGAAATGGCCGAACAGATGTTGCAGGTGCGGCCTACGCTGAAAGTGATGTATATATCCGGATACACCGACGACATCATCGTGCGTCACGGAATTCTGGATTCGGGGACGCCATTCTTGCAAAAACCGTTCGCACCCGAGGCCTTGGCGCGAAAAGTGCGGCAAATTCTCGATTCACATTAGCCGCCTCCTGAAAAAGGGTGTAGTGCGGCAGAAGCTCTCAGTACGGCATCCGCAAAGTGCCCCCTTGGACCATCAGAGCATTTCTTTTGGAATCGCTTTACGGGAGCGCATGCGGCGACGGTCGAACGACCGAACTCAAATGCTGATGACCGTGGTGCTGCGAATGTTAAGGGCTGACTCAGGGGCAGAAGTGATCGAATCAATGCGATCGACGCAAGTCATTCCGCCAAGGCCACAATGGGAATCGTGACCTGGCTAGGTCGTGACGCCCGGCCCTATTCGATGGTGGCAGGCGGTGCGTGGTGGACGTGCCGCTGCAGTTTGGCCAACAACAGCTTCCGGTCGAAGGGTTTGAGCAGGTAATCGTTGATTCCCGACTTGATCGACTGTTCGACTGTCGAACGCGTTCGATCGCCGCTCATCATGATGATCGGCCGGGCGTATTCCCGACTCCGCAAGTCACGGACAACATCAGCTCCTTCAGCGCCCCGCAAATGCGCATCGCAAAGTATGGCAAACGCGCCCTCAATCAGTGGCAGGGCGTCATGGGGCTCCTGGCACGCCAGGACGGTTATCCCATCAGTCTGCAGCATGGCCGCAATCATTTTTCCGAGCGCCGCGTCGTCATCAATAACCAGCAGATGTCCCGGAAATGGTTCGGCTGTCGGCGCAGGTGTCCCGGCGACTTGGGCGACACTGCCCCTGCCGGCGACATCGCCTGCATCGCCTAATGGCAGAATGGGCGGGGCTCCTACGACTTCCAGAACGGCCGCCGGGATTTCTACATCTGAACACTCGGCCGAAAGTTGGTCGATCAAGTTCTGCAACGCAGACTCGTCGGGTACTGGAATCGAAAATAGTTGGGCCGACTCGATTACCTGGGAAACGGCGTCGGCCAGACACGCCTTCCACTCATCGGCTGACCCCATCTCAGACTGCGCCAGCAACTGATTGAGCAATTGATACCGCTGCGGAGTCTTCTTGTCAGAAAGATTGGCGACCGCTTCCCCGATTCGCATGGCGTACAAGAACTTTCGCTCGGCGTTCGGCGAGTCAATAACCGCGTCGGGCCGGTGGTGATTGACGACGAGTCGCACCAACGACTGGGGAAGTCCCCATTTCTGCAGGAGAGCCGCCGAAACGTCAGCGTGCGTGATTCCGAATTCCTGCTGTTCGGCGATCTCGAGTCGGAGCTGCCCCACGTCGCGAGAGCGCTGGACCAGCTCAGAATATTTTTCGCCGTGCGAATGCGCGAGAACCAGTACGCCGAGCTCCTGTAAGAGCCCCAGCACGAAGGCCGTATCAGGCGAGCATTCGCCACCGTGACGGGCAACGGCGGCAGCGGTGCTGGCGATGAATACGCTTCGATGGTGATACCAGGCTCGCAGCGAGTCGGGTAGAGATTTTCCCAATTTCATCTGCGAGTGTGCCAGGTTGGCCGTCAGAATCAAAGCCACTGTTCGCCGAATGCCCAGGTAACTCACGGCATCGACGACACGGGTGATTTTGTGCCGTACAGCCAGCGCGGCGCTGTTCATGAGCTTCAGCAGCATCGACGTCATGCGGGGGTCGAGCGAAATGTCTTGCGCCAGTTCGGTCATCGAGCATGAATCGCTATCGAGCTGCGACGAGTACTTGACGAGGAGCTGGGGCAGTGGCCCGACGATTTCGGAGCCTTGAACGAGCTTGCGGGCGCGGGAATCAATCGGAACCTGGGCCACATTTCCAGACTTGATCGCGGCGCGAGCGATCTGGGCGATCTGTTCGGTCGGAGCGGTCGGGCGGATGACCGACTTGACTTCCAGAGCACGAATCCTCTGGTTCAAGACGGCATTGGCAACAGCGATCAAAACGGTGGTGGGATGCAGCAGATCCTTGTGGAGGCGTTCCAGGATCTCAATCCCGCTTAGAAACCCGGGAAGTTGGTTGTCAATGATGACCAGTTCTACACATTCAGAATTCACACAGCGATAGAAGTCATCAGTGTTCTGCGGGAGCAGCGGCTGATGCTGATCGTCATCGAAATAAGCGGCCATTTCGGCGGCGCGTGCGGTATCAGCAAGAAAGATGATTACCACTCGTTTTTGCGACATGTTTCCTCCTGACCGTAAGTTGCTGCCCGCGACTTTGCAGTTGTGCAACAAGAATAGTTCGGCTTTCTGTGTGAAGGGTTGGCCTGCCCTGTGAATTCGCTGGTTACAGGAATTTGCCTATGTCGGCTGACGGACATCTGGTGACTTCGTGTATTTCCATTGCCGGCCTCAGGCGCCGACAGGGGAATTCGCCGCTGTTTGCGAATTCCGTCCCTCATTCAGCTTGCCCTTACGATTATTGGATCTAGTGTTGCAGCGACCGACGATTCGGTCTGGCAGGCGAAATCAACTTCATCGCCTGGCCTACAACTCTCAAGGCCCGATAAACATGCTTTCTGATGCAACTCCCCCAGCCGGTACACTCCGCCTTTCGCTGACTGGGTCGGGCCTCGCCCTGCTTTGGCTGGCTGCGGTCTTGGCCGGCTTCGCCGTCATGGTGGATGCCGACATGACGCCCGGGGAAAAGGGAGTATCTCCAATAATCCGGCCCATCGGCCTCGTTTCCCCCAGAGCCGCCGATCGTCCGCTGCTGCTGGTGTTTGCCCATCCTCGTTGCCCATGCACGATGGCCACCCTGACCGAACTGAACCACATTCTTACCGATTGCCCTGGCACAGCTGACGTGCGGATCTTTCTCATGACGCCGTCCGAGGCGGCAAATGAATGGCTGACTTCGCCACTGTGGGATGAGGCAAAGGCCTTACCCGATACGACAGTCGTCGCTGACCCAAAGGGCGCGATGGCCACCCGTTTCGACGTGCGGACATCTGGCCACGTGCTGCTGTATGCGGCCGACGGGCGGTTGTTGTTCTCGGGCGGCATCACGTCGGCCCGCGGCGAGGTGGGCGACAGTTTCGGAAAGCAGAGCATCGTGGCACTCTTGCAGGGAAAGCGTGGGGTCAAACCCGAAGCGGAAGTCTTCGGATGTCCGTTGTTCAATTCCTCGGTCACTAGTGCCGGTGGAAAGGAAAGCTCCGCCCCATGAACTCCGCCACGTCAATGACATTTGAAACACAGCGAGCCGATCAACTGTTCGACGAACACCGCCAGGCGATTTACCGGCGGACCGACCGCCTCTTCGCGTGCCTCATGCCCTTGCAGTGGATGGCGGCGATCGCCACAGCATTGTGGATCTCGCCCCAAACCTGGGTGGGAACCGCCAGCCATGCTCACCCGCATGTTTTCGCGGCCGTGTTTCTGGGAGGAATCATAACGGCGCTGCCTGTAGGACTGGCACTGAAATGTGCCGGGGGCGCCGTCACGCGGTATGTGATTGCCATCGGACAGATGTTGATGTCGGCGCTGTTGATTCACCTGGCGGGCGGGCGAATTGAGACGCACTTCCACGTCTTCGGATCATTGGCATTCATGGCGTTCTATCGAGACTGGCGGGTGTTCGTACCGGCTACGGTGGTTGTCGCCGCCGACCATCTTTTGCGTGGTCTCTTCTGGCCGCAGTCGGTCTTCGGGATTCTGACGGCCAGCCCTTGGCGCTGGGTAGAGCATGCGGCATGGGTCGTATTTGAAGATACATTTCTGCTGATCTCGTGCAGCCAGAGCATCCACGAAATGCGCGACATTGCGCGGCAACGGGCACAGCTTGAAGGGACGAATCAGCGCGTCGAAGCCGAGGTGGTTTCGCGGACGGCAGAGCTCAGAGCGGCGCAGAAGCAGAACCTGGAGGTGGCCCGCCGCGCAGGGATGGCCGACATTGCCACCGGGGTATTGCACAATGTGGGCAACGTTCTCAACAGCGTCAACGTCTCGGCTTCGGTCATCGGCGACAAACTTCGCAAGTCGGGAATCGGAGATTTTCATAGGGCGACGGCGCTGTTGTCGCAGCACCTTGACGATCCGGCAGCATTCGTCACGCGCGACCCCCGCGGCAAGCATCTCCCACGATTCCTGGTTGAGTTGAGTGGCCAGCTCGAAACCGAAGAAATTTGTATTCTGGCTGAGATTAAGTCGCTGTCCAAAAGCATTGAGCACATCAAAGAGATCGTCGCGGTACAGCAGAGCTACGCTGGCGGCTCGGGGTTTATCGAAGAAGTCTCATTGCCTGAACTGCTCGATGACGCCATTCGAATAAATGCCTCTTCGATGGGCCGGCATCAGATCGACATCGTCCGCGAATTCGAAGACCTGCCATTACTATTGATCGACAAGCAGAAATTCGTGCAGATCGTCGTGAACCTGATCAGCAATGCCAAGAATGCGGTCCTCGAAGCGGCGCAGGCGCATCGGCAAATCACCGTGCGGCTGGCGTCTGTCGCGGGCGACCGCGTCCGGGTCGAGGTCATCGACAATGGCATCGGAATTGCCCCAGACAACCTGACACGCATTTTTTCGCAAGGCTTCACCACCCGTAAGGCCGGTCACGGATTCGGCTTGCACAGCGCGGCCAATCTGGCGACTGAGATGGATGGCCACTTGACTGTCCACAGTCTCGGCAGCGGCCAGGGGGCAACGTTCAGTCTGGATATCCCTTTTAAGAAATTGTCCTGTGTGTCGGCCATTTGAAGATCGAGAGGTTTTCGGCGCCATGAGTTCCCACAGACCGAAAAGCCGCATCGCGGATCTGCGCCAGGTTCACTAAATGCAAACCGTCATCCAGACTGGCCGGTGGCATGGCTTACGAATTCAATAACCGCTTCAACAATATCGTTAGCCCAGACACCACGGCGCTTCAGAGGCCATTGTCACAGGGTATCAAGTGCCGCACAGAGCGGCTCATTGTTGGACAATGGTCAAATTGCGGCGGCCTGTTCCAGATTTGCGGCACTCGCTTCACGGTGCCGTCATTGAAACCAGTTTCGTCCTTAAAACTTTGAGCAGCCCCATGACCACTTCGATCTCTGATTCACCTGAATCCAACCGTCGCATTCTGGTCGTCGACGACAATGAAGCGATTCATTCCGATTTCCGCAAAGTCCTGTGTGGGCAGGCGAACCCGTCAGCAGCGCTGCAGACGGCCCGGGACGCTTTGTTCGGTGAACTGCCCCCCGAAAAGGACGTATTGCATCAGCCGTATGAAATCGACTCGGCATTTCAAGGTCAGCAGGCGCTTGAGATGGTAGTTCAGGCGATTCGCGACGGACGTCCGTACGCGATGGCATTCGTCGACGTGCGAATGCCCCCCGGCTGGGACGGCATCGAAACCGTGAAGCGGCTGTGGCGCGAATATCCAGAGCTTGAGGTAGTGCTCTGCACCGCGTATTCGGATTACTCCTGGGAGGAAGTGGTCGAGGAATTTGGACAAACCGATCGTTTTCTGATCCTCAAGAAGCCGTTCGACAATGTCGAAGTGCGGCAATTGGCATTTGCTCTGACCGGGAAGTGGCACCTCGAAAAGCAGGTGCGGCTTAAGGTGACCGATCTGGAACGAATGGTCGACGTGCGAACGCACGAACTGGTCGGATTGACTGAAGAACTCAAACGGGCAAAAGTCGCGGCAGAGGCCGCCAATCTCGCCAAGAGCGAGTTTCTTGCCAACATGAGTCATGAGATCCGTACCCCCTTGACATCGATTCTCGGCTATTCCGAACTCATGTTCGACGAATGCACGATTCAGCCGACCCGCGAACGACTTGAGATCGTCAAACGCAATGGCGAACACCTGTTAAGTGTTATCAACGACATTCTGGATCTGTCGAAAATCGAGGCCGACCGTGTCGTTCCGGAATGCATTCCAACGTCAGTCGTCGAATTGCTTGATGACGTGCTTGCTCTCGTCAGGCGCAAGGCCGATTC
>JAYTRB010000442.1:0-11720 GCA_043746425.1 Planctomycetia bacterium | reverse complement strand
TGAGCGGGCTGCGCTGAAAGCCAGGCTTGGCAACAAAGCGACCTCGACGGTCAAAAATATCGTGCCAACCGCGGGTCGGCGCCTCCGCAGGTCACAGTCTGCGGGCTCCTCAAAAATTGCCTGATTTGTGCGCAAAATAGGCCAGGCCACGTAACGCGGTCGGGGCCGGGTGCATCTCAGAGCGGGCGAATCTCAGGCTTATCTCCCGTTACAGAACCAATCCCGTGGTTCGAGGGGCACTGTGACAACGCACCACTAACATTTCTGAAAAACGATGTTTTGTTTGGCGATCTCTGGTGGTTCTGAGAGACACTCGCGGAACCGAAATAGGAGCTCGCGAAGATATTGGACACTCTGCCGTCACTCGCGATTCCGCTTTAATTTTTAGCCTGGCTTTCACGCCGTGCGAAGATTTAAACAAATTGCGATGGGAATCGGCGAAACTTTGGCCGCTCATACGGGTTTATACCGCGGCAACATCTCGCACAATTTCAGGAGCCCCGGTATGAAGTGGATTACGTCAGTTATCATCGCGTGTCTAACAGGCGTTCTGGCTTCCTCTCTGGCAGCTGGCAAAGACTGGCCCAGGTTTCGCGGGCCGAATGGCTCTGCCGTCAGCGAAGACTACGACATTCCCGTGACCTGGAGCGCAACCGAGAATATCGTGTGGCGCACCGCGCTGCCCGGCCCCGGTTCGTCCTCGCCGATCACCACTGGTGGAAAGGTCTTTCTTACCTGTTATACCGGGTATGGCATCGACACCAAGAGCCCCGGAACAGTCGACAAGCTCGAACGCGTTCTCGTTTGTCTGAACGAGAGTACGGGCGCGATTCTGTGGGAAAAGTCGATCAAGGGCGCACCGGGCGAAGATCAGGTCAATCGAATGCTGCAACTGCACGGATATGCATCAAGTACCCCGGCCACCGATGGCGAGCGGGTCTATGTGTTGTTCGGCAAGGCTGGAGTATTCGCCTTCGACCTGGACGGGAACCAGCTGTGGAGAAAGTCGGTCGGTTCGGGTTCGGCGGCAATGGGCTTCGGATCAGGCGCCAGTCCGATCGTCTATAAGAACCTGGTAATCGTCAATGCGGCCGCCGAAGACAAAGCGATTTACGCTTTCGATGGCAAGACAGGGAATCAGGTCTGGAAGTCGCCGGCCGCCTCGCTCGAAGGCTGCTGGGGTACTCCCGTCCTGGTCGATGTCGCCGATGGCCGGCAAGAGCTGGTTATTTCTGTGCCGTATGAGATCTGGGGGTTCAATCCCGAAACGGGCACGTTTCTCTGGTTCGCCGAAGGGGTCAAATCGAATTCCGCCTGTGCCAGCCTCGTCGCCCGGGACGGAATCGTTTACGCCGTCGCCGGAGGGCCCGGCGGCGGCGGCTCGGTAGCCGTGCGGGCAGGGGGGCGCGACGACGTTACGAAGACGAATGTCTTATGGAATAAATCGACCAGCACTTATGTCCCTTCGCCGATACTCGTTGGCGATCGGCTGTACTGGGTGAACGACGAGGGGATCGCCTATTGTCTCAATCGTGAAACCGGCGATACGGTCTATCGCCAGCGCATCTCAGAGGCCGGTACGGTCTATGCATCGCTCGTGGCTGTTGGCGACAAGCTCTATGCAGTGACTCGTCAGAAAGGGACATTCGTTCTGGAAGCCGGCTCCAAGTTCAATGAGCTCGCGCACAACGAGCTCGACGAAGATGCAGGGGCCTGCAATGCCGGGCCGGCCGTCAGCCACGGCCGGCTGCTGTTGCGCTCGAACAAGTACCTCTACTGCATCGGGGCCAAGGCGAAGTAATTACCCCGTCTGGCTCGCAAGCCCCTACTACTCCTGCGCGTCCCACCACCAGCGGCCTTCAGGAAGAGCCGCATTTCGGCCGCGCTTTGCAACCGTGTCGAGGCTCGCGTCTTCCTGGGCCAGATTCTTATCGCGGACCATCCCGCGAATGTCGGCCTGTACTCCGCCGGCCACCTGCACGACGATGTCTTTGCCCCCATAAACGCGGTGATTAACGACCGATTCGGCGACAACCGGCGCCTGAACGACAGTCGGGTGGTACAGCCCGTTGGTGGCGAAGACTCCTAATTCCCAGTGGGCCCGTTGGTGCAGCCCCTCTTGTCGGCACAAGGCCGCCACGAGTGCCATGTCGAAAATATTACGCATGTCTGCGAAGACCATGTCGCGCTGTGCCAATTCGTTGTAGTGCCGAGTGAAATTCTCGGCGAACAACCGGTTGACGGGTTCAGAGACGCCCGTTGGCACGTGTTGCCCCTTCGAATTGACAAACTGATTTTCGGACTGCACGAGCACCGATGATCCCTGGATTTCAAAAAAGCTGTGATCGGGACTGTGCAGGATGGCGCCATATTTCATCGTCAGCCACCAGCGCAGCGCTTCAAGCGGCGCGCCCTTGGTCTGCCCTGCGGCCTTGAGCAGATCGAAGTAACTGGGAATGTCTTTGCCGGCGTTGATCTTGGCGACGCCGATCAGTTTCATGCGATAGTCGGCCTCGACCAGCACTTGCGCGACACGGGTGTTCGCCGGAACCCCGCTGACGACGACATCCTGCAGGCCCAGTCGCGACTGCAAATCCTTGAGCCATTTCCCCAATTGGCCCGGGGCGAGGGGCCCGCGTGCGTTTGACGCTTCGACAAAGTCTTTAACGGCCTGCAGATTGGCGTCGCGAGTATTGATTGAGCAGCCGAATTCGCCGCGCCCACCGGGAGCAAACGTCCGCATCACCACGACCAGATCGTCGAGGTGCAGCATGGGTCGCCCCGATTCGACACCAACCGGCCGACCGGCGGCATCGAATTTCCAGCCTTCAGCCGGCCCGGCGATGACGATATCGTGCTCTTCCGGATAGAAAAACACGTACTTGATCTGGGTGAGGCCGGCCAGTTGTCCCATTGTCTTGGGAATCGAATCGTCGGTTTCAAGGCGCTGGGCCACCGCTTCTTCCAGACGCTTCAGCGACACGAGTCGCAGTCCGCTGACGCGGGCCACATCGGCATTCAGATCGGCGGTGCGGGCCCGTTCTGCGAGAGATTCGAGACTGCCTGTTTGTTCCTCTTTGGTAATTTGATGCATCAGGCCATTGGGGTCGACAGACACCCCGGTGCGATACTCGCTCATCGTACCCGGGCCGCTGAGTTCTTCCCACGTATCGGGTTGAACGGTCGTCTGGATGAGTTGGATCAGAGGTCTGAAGTTGGCCATCGAACCGCCACCGTTCGCGCCGCGATCGCGGACAACATCGCCCCGCGTTCGCGACCGCTCTTCAGGAACGGGAATCCGCCGCGACGTCGCTTCGGCAGCCTGGAATTCGCCGGCATCGCGCTCGGCCGCGACGATTTGGTTCAAGTAACGAACGCGCTGCGTGAGATCGCCAATATCAGCCGCGGCATCGACTGCCGGGCCGAATTCACCGGCTTCCAGACGGGCCGCCAGAAGCGCCTGGGCCGCGCCTGTGGACTTTTCGCCCGGCACAGCCGACGCCGCCGATTTCGCCTCGCCCTTGCGGGCCTTCGTGGCCCCTCGATCAGCGGTAGAGGGGTTGCCAGCAAGAGCCGGCGCGAGTGCCATAAATGCCAACGTCCCTGCGATCAGACCTCCGACCCCAGCAAAAGAGACTGTACGCCGGAGCGAATGAATCGAGATCGGTTGCATGCCAGTCTCCGCAAAAGGTCGTGGAATTAAGACATTATCCCATTGTGCAAAATCTACAACCTTTAAGAATCGCCTGTTGGGGCTCAATAGTCAAGAAAAATCACCGACATTTTCGGGAGAATGCCCAAGGGGCCGCTGAGGAATCGAAGGCGATATTCGTACCGCCCCTGGCGTGTCGAGAGGACTCGCGAAATCATTTGTGCGGATGATTCGCATTAAAATGATAAATCGGGCGCCCCCGGCTTTTAGTATTTTCCGTTAACTTTCAAGTCGGACTTGGCTTTTACAACATCACCTTCTATACTTCTCGCACGGGTTCTCAAACCCGCCGTATCCTGTGGACGAACTGCCCCGATGTTGAACTGCCGCGTTACCCGATTGGGTCGTTGCAGAACTTTTCGGTCAGCCATTGGATAACCGCCAGGTATCGATGGCTTTGAGAGGACGCGGCACGCGTCCGGCGCATTCTGTCCTGGAACCACCAATTAGAGTTTCTCCCTATAGTTCAATTCTCCGCTGGTCGAGCCTTTCCAGGTTGACCAGGGCGGTTTTGAACGGTGCCTCGCACTTTAATCTGGGCAGAAACTCTGGAAAAGAGATTGAGACTTGACGTTTTCAGAATTAGGACTGGCTGAGCCGATCCTCCGAGCCGTTGTTACAGAAGGTTACACGATTCCCACACCCATTCAGGAACAGGCCATTCCTCAGGTGATGGCCGGGAAAGATCTGTTTGGATGTGCGCAGACCGGCACGGGCAAGACAGCCGCCTTCGCCTTGCCAATTTTGCACCGCTTGTGGACCAAACGTCCGGCTGCCGGAGCCGGACGCAAGATTCGGGCGCTGGTGCTTTCCCCCACGCGGGAGCTGGCAGCGCAGATTGAAGAGAGCTTTTCGGCCTACGGCCGCAATACGCCGTTGCGTACGGGGGTCATCTACGGCGGAGTCAATCAGAATCCTCAGGTGCGCATGCTGCGGAATGGCGTCGATGTTCTCGTCGCGACTCCGGGGCGGCTGCTCGATCTTATGAATCAGGGATTCGTCGACTTGCAAGCCGTCGAGGTCTTCGTGTTGGATGAAGCCGATCGCATGCTCGACCTGGGGTTTTTTCCCGACATCCGCAAAGTCGTCTCGCGACTCTCTCACGAGCGCCAGACACTGCTGTTTTCGGCGACGATGCCCACCGACATTCGCGAGCTGGCACAAACCATTCTGCGTCAGCCCGTCAACGTTCATGTCGCGCCGGTCTCGACGATGGCCGAGCGAATTGAGCAGGCGGTGTATCACGTGGCCAAGCGAAACAAGCCGACGCTGCTGCGGCATCTGCTGCAGGGCGTAAGTATGTCGCGGGCACTGGTTTTCACGCGAACCAAGCGTGGGGCCGATCGCGTGGTGCGCGACCTTCTGAAATCGGGCGTGCATAGCGCCGCGATTCATGGCGACAAGTCGCAGGGTGCGCGCGAACGAGCGCTCGATGCCTTTCGTGCCGGCAAATTGCATGTCCTCGTGGCCACCGATATTGCTGCCCGCGGCATCGATGTCGACGCGATTTCGCACGTGGTCAACTATGATGTTCCGAACGTGGCTGAAACGTACGTTCACCGAATCGGACGTACAGCTCGCGCCGGCGCCTCTGGAATCGCCGTTTCGTTTTGCGACCACGAAGAAAAATCTGACTTGAGGGCGATTGAGCGGCTGATTCGGCGCTCGATCGAAGTCCGCAGCGATCATCCTGAATATCCTCACCGAGCCGAAGAATCAGGGCACAGCGAACACTTCGCGAATCGGTCGGGTGCTCAAGAAGGCTCGCCTGACGTCCCTCCGGCGGCGCGTGGTTCACGCCCCGCTCATCTTCGCACTGCTGCAGGACAGCAAGGCCGACCGGCAGCGGCCGGCAGCCAATTTCGTCCGCACGAGCAGAATCGCGGCGGAAGTGGCTCGCGCTCGCGCGGCGGGCGGCGCCCACGTCGGGGTTCCGGCAAAAAGAAATCGACTGTCTAAGCCGATTTTCTCGCGAAAGCGCGCCTCACTTCTCTTGGGGGCACGAATAGACCATTAGCCTCGTGCAGGGGCGGCTGTTTACAGCCGCCTGCATGAGGTGGTCTTTCATGTCGCAAAGAGAGAAGGCCGCGATGCGCGTCGTCAGAATTCTTCGCTTGTACGGGCCCAACATCTGGTCGCGACGGCCGGTGTTAGAGGTCTGGCTTGAGCCCGAAACGGCGCTCGGCAAACATTCCTGCCCAATGCAGGCATGTCGCCATCGACTGTCGCAGTGGTGGAACATCTCTTCCATCAGTTCGCGCGCCTTAAGAAACAGTCGAAACCTGTTTTTACGACGGCTTGAGCGGGTTAACGACGAGGCCCAGTTGCTGCAGTTCCTGATTCTCGAACTGCAGTGCATCGCCGGGACTCGGGTCGATCGCGCCTGGTCTGAAACGGCGTTGATTCCGCTGCGGGTGGCTGTCGAATTCGTCGAAGAATCGGTGGCCCTTCTGGCATTGGAATTGGCTCAGTCACTCATTGCAGCCGCACAGATGGGGGTTAATCCCGGCATGGCCGGGCTGTTTTCCCGCCTGCGCGAGTGTGCCCGGCAAGCCTGTCTTGGCGGAACGACGGGCCCGATCGTGGCGGCTGCACAGGCCCGAAATATTCCCGTGCAAAGGCTCGATGATAACAACCTGATGCAACTGGGGCACGGAGCACGACAACGGCTCTTGCGGGGTTCCATGACTGGTCGAACCGGGTTCCTGGCAGAAGCCATCTCTGGCGACAAACTGCTCACCAAACAACTGCTCAGTCAGCTCGGGGTTCCCGTTCCTCGCGGGCGGCTCGTCACGAACGCCGATGACGCCTGGGCCGCGGCCTGCGAATTCGGCCTGCCGGTCATCGTCAAACCGCGTGACGAAGATTGCAGCATCGGCGTGTCGTTGATGCTGCGGACGCGGCCGCAGGTCGCCGCGGCTTATCTTCGCGCCCGTGAATGCCGTCCCGACGTCCTTGTCGAGCCGCACCTTCCCGGCATTCCCCATCGGTTATTCATTGTGAGCGACCGACTCGTGGCGGCCGTGCGCCGCGATCCGGCGCAGGTGTTCGGCGATGGCCGGCAGACGATCGAAGAATTAGTCGCCGAGGCGAACCGTGACCCACGACGCGGCAATGAGCCCGATCTTCCCTTGTCATTGATCGAGATCGATGATGAGGTGCTCCAAATTCTCGGCGACCAGGAATTGGGCCTCGCCTCCATTCCGGCGAACGGCGATCAAATTGCCTTACGGTATGATCCGAAGACCTGCTATGGCGGCACGATTACTGATGTCACCGAGCAGGTTCACCCCGAAGTTGCCGCCGCCGCTCTCGACGCAGTTCGCATCCTGGGGCTGGATGTTGCCGGTGTGGACGTCATGGCGACCGACATCGGTCGCCCCCTTGAACAACAAGGAGGCGGAATTCTTGAAGTCAATTCGGGACCGGCCATCTATCTGCATTTCAGTCCCCTCTGCGAGCCAGGGCGGCCCGTCGCCGAGGCCATCGTCGAATCACTGTTCGCAGCGCCCGACACGGGGCGCATTCCCATTGTCGCGGTAACGGGGAGCCCCGAGACCCCGCGCATCGCGGCCAGAATCGCGGGCATTGTTGCAGAGGGCCCCCTGACGGTCGGGCTGTCGATGAATGCCGTAACGTCGGTCGGAGGTCGCCTTGTCGCAGCAACCTGGTCGTCGCCACGAGCCGCCGCGCGAGCACTGCTTCGCCATCCGCGCGTCGAACTGGCTGTTCTTGAAGTGTCGCTCGCAAACATTCAACTCGAGGGACAGCCATTTGACGAATGTCGGGTTGCCGTAGTCTGCGGATCCGGCCCCTCACAACGTACTCGTTGTGCCGACCGCGAGGCATGCCTGCGGGTGATGATCGACAGCGTCGCGTTGCACGGAATGATCGTCGCCAATGCCAATGACTTGGCGGCCATACCACTTTTCATCGCTGGCGATTCCCGACTGGTCGCCGCTTCGGCCGACCGGCAGGCTCCCTTTCTGGTGGCGCATCGAATGGCCGGTGGCATCATAGCGTTCGTCGATGGAAACCATGCGGTTGTGGCACACCAGAACCAGGAAATCCTGCGCCGGCCGTTAACAGCGACCATTTCGGTCGATTCTGCGTCATCTTCGAATTCGTTCGCCGGCGAGACACTTTGTGAGTTGTCGATTGTCGGACACCTCCTGGCTGTAGCCGCAGCGTGGGCCGTCGCCTATGAATCTGCCACCGTTCATCAGCCTCCAGGGGTCGGGCGTGAAAGAGAGCGATTATTGCCGCAGAACAATCTTTTAACGACCAGCGGCTGCCCCACCTGACTCACCCCGGCCATTCGGTTCCTTGTCATTTATTATTTTATCTGAAGCGTTGGCGTCATCGTCAACAACCGGGCCGTTTCTCCGCAAGTGCCGACACAGCATGACACGGCGCCGCCTCATGTTACTGTCGCTTGACGCGTCAGAAAGGACGTCGGCCGACGTTTGCCACGCGCTATCCTGCGGGCTGAGGTTGATCAAGAGCAGGGCAGGCCACGACCACCGTCGCTGGAAATGCCCCTCAGGCCGACTAGGGAATCCATTTGGGCCAGCGCGCATCGACTTCCAGTCGAATCAGAAACGCGCGGCTCCAGTCGAGGGCCAGAAAGCCGTTGCAGCGCGTCGCGACGGCTTCATGGAAATGCCGTTTTGCGTCGTCTCGGTTTCCAGCAGCCAGCGCGTGAAGGCCGATAAAAAAGTGCGCTTCGCACTGGTCCCACTTCGAGCTCCCGGCAGCGGCCAGCAAGTCATCTTCGCTCAATTCTTCGCAGTTATACGTCAGCAGCTTCTCGTAAAACGCACGCCGCAGCCTCAAGAGCCGCTCGGGCTGCTCACACAGCCCGTGACTGACAGCGACTGCCGTCTGTTGATCTCCCAGTACCAACAGCAGAATCGGACGAAAAAGCGCCGCGAGGCCATTGCTGCCTTGCTCGCCCAGCTCTCGGCAGGCAGCCTGAGCCAGTTCCCGGCCTTCCGGAAGTTCCATCAAGATCAGAATGCGCAGCAGCTCTTCGTTATTGCTCCGATGCGGCCGGCGGTCGAGAATCGTAAAGCCCTGCGCGAAATCGCCCCGCCGATAAAGCAGCAATGCATAACCATACGCCACGCGGGCATTGTCGCTCACGAGAGCAGCTTCTTGCAGAATCTTGAAGGCCGCCTGTTCCTGCCCCACTGCGACCTGATACATGGCCAGATCGTAGGCCACCGCCGGAAGATGCGAATACGGCGCCAGCCCGCGGGCATCGAGTTCGGCCTGTTCCATCAGGGCGTCGCACTCGTCGGCCCGGCCGGCGTCTTCATGCAGTCCGGCTGCGACCAGATGCGCATTGAGGCTGACCAGCAGGGCCGCCGGGTTGTCCTTGAGCAGCTCGCACGCGAGGCGCGCGTCAGCCACGGCTGCGAGGGCGTCTCGAATTTCGCCGCTATCGACGGCCTGATTGGTGCACACCTCAGCCCGGACGACAAACGCGGCCGGCAACCTTCGTCGGCGAATCGCTTCATCCAGCGATAGCCGGCCGCGCAGCGGGTCGAGATACGATTCGGCCAGCCCCCGAAACAGATAGTCTTCAGCCGATTCCGGGGTCAGCTGCTCGACCTCGTCCAGAACCTGCTCATATTTTTCCCACCATCCGGCAGCGACATACGCCGCGGCCAGAAGGGCCCGCGCGGCAGCGCTTTCGGGGAGCTGCGCCACCGCCTCTTGAAGCTGCTTGATTGCCTCATCGTGCTCGCCGCGCTGAAATGCGAGATGCCCCCGCAGCAGCGCGATCCAGCCCGTGTCGGCGCCTTCGGTGGCAATCCGCGCGATCGCCTGCTCGGCGGCCGTGCTGTCGCCGCTCATGGTCGTGGCCAGCGCGTCATCCACCGCATCCTGCAGGTGTGCGACCGCCAGTTCCTCTCGCGAAGACCAGGCGGTGTATGCGAAATACGCTGCCAGCCCGGCGATGAAAACCATCAAGGCGCCCAGCGCCGATAATGCCGGCCGGCGGCGTGACCATCTCCAACCACGCAGTAAAACCCCCGGCCGGTGGGCCGCGATCGGCCTCCCCGCGGCAAAGTTCTGCAAATCCCGCGCAAATTCGGCTGCCGACTGATACCGCCGGTTGCGATCCTTGTCGATTGCCATCATGCAGATCGTCTCAAGATCGGGGGGAATTTTCCCGTTCAAGCGGCGCGGCCGAGGTGGGGTGTCGTAGATAATCTTCAGCAGCACTTCATCGCGCCCCCTGCCGACATAGGGCAGTCGCAACGTAAGCAACTCATAGAGCGTCGCCCCCAGCGAGTAGATGTCGGTTCGATGATCGACCGGAATGCGGCCCGCCGCCTGTTCGGGCGACATATACGACGGAGAACCGACCACATCGCCCGAGATCGTCACCCCCGGCAGTTCGGTGATTCGGGCCAGTCCGAAATCGCTGATGCATAACCGGCCGTCGGGGGCCAGCAACAGATTGGACGGCTTCACATCGCGATGAATCACTCCCTGGCCGTGTGCGTGGTGCAGGGCGTCGGCCGCCTCCCCGACAAGCCGGGCGACGTGGCAGAAATAGTCGCCCCCGTCTGGAGTCAGCCGCGAATCGACTGAAACCCGGGGCGATAGGTCGCGTCGTCTTTGCTCGAGCAGTTTGTCGAGCGACGGCCCCTCGATCAACTCCATGGCATAGAAGTGGTCTCCGGCGACTTCGCCCGTCGCGTAGATCGGCACAATATGCGCATGATGCAGTCGGGCGGCCGCTTCGGCCTCGCGACGAAAGCGCAGTAGAGAACGCTCGGCCAGCCCCGACCCCCCCTTCAGCACTTTCAGCGCCACCTGCCGCTTGAGCGAAATTTGCCGCGCTTCATAAACGATTCCCATCCCTCCGCGGCCAATCTCACGAACAATCTCGAAATCACCCAGTCGACGACAATCCGCTTCGGCAGTCGGGCAGGGGGAAGGCACGCTCTCGGCGGGCGCGACAATCGCGGCCAGCTGCTGGAATTTGAGCCGATCGGCCAAAAATGCCTGAAGCTCGTCTGCCATATCGGGATGCCGTGCCAGAAAATCGCCTGGGGCGGGCGTTCGCCCTGCTTCTTCGGCTTCGAGCCAGTCGGCGATCGCCGCATCGACGAGTTCATCTTGCGATGGGGTGTTGGAAAGCGACATGGAATTACCAGGATTTCAAATTTGGCGACAAGCCCGCCATTCACATTTGCCGCTTGCGGCAGGCACACCAGGTGCGCCTGCTATTCATCACGCTTCAGCTCTTCACGCAACCTTGCCAGCCCGCGCTTCAAAAGGCCAGCGACCGCCGTGCGCGTTCGTCCCAGATGCTCGGCAATCTCGGCGACTTTCCACCCCTGCCAGTGCTGCAGCACCAGCGCGTCACGCTGCTCTTCGGGGAGCCGCGCGAGTGCCGCTGCCAGTCGCACCCCCTCTTCTTCGCAAATCAATTGCTGGCTGGGAGAGGTCAGCGAATCTGCCACCCAGGCTTGCAGACAATTTGACGATGTGACAAGCGCGGCTTCCAGCGACCTTTCGCGACGAACATTGCGCATTTCGGTGTGGAGCTTGCGAAGCTCGTCAGCGAGGTTATTGACCAGACATTTCCGCAGCCAGGCGAGCTTTTGTTCGGGAGTGTGGCCGTCACCTTCTCGAAACGCCTGATGGGCCTCGAACAGGGTGTGCTGTACGACGCCCGATAGATCGACCCTGGCTTGCAGCCGCGGATCAATTTGCAGCCGCGCCAGCAGGCCCAGATAGGCTCGATACCGTTCCAGAAATGTGACCACACCAGTCGTCGCCATGGAACATAACCGCCGAACGTCAGTGCCTGGGAAGCCTCAATTGTTCCACGGGCGCCGTCCGACTGCAAGCCCGGCCTCTGTCCGAAGCGAATTCCCATTCGACTGCACGAAATCAATGGGAATTCGAACGCGCAGACCGCTTCGACGACCGGCCTGGGTAATTCGTCCCCAATTCCGTGTCATTCGACGCTTTGCAAACGTAA
>JAYTRB010000441.1:0-6868 GCA_043746425.1 Planctomycetia bacterium | reverse complement strand
TCAGGAACTGTGTCTTCTTCTGCAATCTGCATGTCCTTGAGATACGGAACGACCCCGAGGACGGGTTTCCGCAGACGTTCTTCGAGATAGCTGATTCCCGGAGTCAGAATATCAATGTCTCCTCGAAATTTATTAATAATCAACCCGCGAATGCGTGCTCGCTCGCTGTCATCCAAGAGCTCGAAAGTTCCTACCAGTTGCGCAAAGACCCCGCCCCTGTCGATGTCTCCCACGAGAATTACGGCCGCATCTGCCATGGCTGCCATTCGCATGTTGACGATGTCAAACGCTTTGAGATTGATTTCCGCCGGACTGCCGGCCCCTTCGATGACCACGACTTCATACGCTTCCATCAACGAATCGAGTGACTGCTGTACGAGGGGCAGCAGCGACAATTTGTGAGCCTGATACTCTTTGGCCGTCATGTGTCGCGTTGGCTTTCCCAAGACGACGACTTGCGAGCCGACGTCGCTGCTGGGCTTTAGAAGAATGGGGTTCATCGCCGTCGTGGGCTCGATGCCGCACGCTTCCGCCTGCACGGCCTGGGCGCGTCCGATCTCGCCCCCATCGGCACAGACCGCTGCATTGTTGGCCATGTTCTGCGATTTGAAAGGAGCCACTCGATAGCCGTCTTGCCGCAGAATTCGGCAAATGGCCGTAGTCAGCACGCTCTTTCCCACATGCGAACCCGTGCCCTGAATCATGATCGCTTTACCGCGCGGCATAGAGCGCCTCCAACAGCCGCTGATTCTCGCTTCGTTTTCGCACGGCAACCCGCAGAAAGGCATCGGGAACGACACCAGTGAAGTTGTCGCACTGCCGCACCACGATACCCTTGTCGAACAAACGGCGCGCGATGGCGCGCGCCCCCGGGATTTTGAAGAATACGAAATTGGCGGTGGGGGTGACGACCTCAACTCCCGGAATTGCCTGTAATCCTCGAACCAATTCGTCGCGGCACCGCGCTACGAATTCCCTCGTGAATTTCAAGTAGGCCACGTCCTTTAAAGCCGCTTCGCCGGCGACTTGGGCCAGCCGGCCAACCGACCACTCAGGCTGTTTCGCCCGCAGCGGTGCGACATCTCCGATGATGTAACCCAGGCGCAGGCCAGGGCAGGCATACGTCTTGGTGAACGAACGCACGACTTGCGTGTTCGGCCGGCCGATGGCGCTGATTGGTGCGTCGACGAAATCGATGAATGACTCGTCGACAACGAGAGTCGCTTTCAAATCAGGCACTTCGGAAAGGATGCCCGTCGGATTTGCCGGATTCCCCAGGATGACCAGATCATGGGCAGTCACTTCCAGTCGCCCGAAATCCCACCGAAATCCTGATTCCTCTGTGGCGACGACCGTAACAACCTCATGCCCCCAGGCTCGTGCCGCATCCTCATATTCAGTAAAAGCAGGCGCCAAGACCACCACGCGCCCCGGCCGGCGGCTCGCCATGATCAATTCGATCGCCTCGCAGGCTCCGTTCGTCACCAGCACAGATTCGGCGTCGACACGATGCTGGGTTGCCAGCAATCTTTGCAATGTGACCGAACCGGGCTCGGGATACGCCGTGATGAGTTCCGGAGAAAGTGCCAGAATCATTGAATCGGGCGGCCCCAGAGGATTGATACTGAGACTGAAATCCAGAGATCCTGCGGGAGCGGTACTTCCGTGAGTCCGCCGGCTGCGACTCGCGGCAGGTGATGATGGTTTGCCCGCAGCACTGTCGTGGGCTATTAGACTTTGCCCGCGCAGAGCAGAGGCCGGGATTTTCCCTACCGGATTCAAACGCGAGAGGGGTTCAGGGATCATGCTTCACGCTCATCGGAATGCCGCAAACGACCAGCTTGACGTCGTTGGCGCAGCTCGCCGCAATCTGATTGCATCGTCCTGCCAGCTCGCGGAAATGCCGACCCAGCGAGTGATCGGGCACGAGCCCGCATCCCACTTCGTTCGTCACGAGAACGCAGGGGTAATCTGCACGACGTGCGGCAGCGCAAGTCGCGTGAACCTCATCGACGATTACGTCATCGGGCTCATCCGCCATGAGCAACTGCGAAATGAGCAACGTCAGGCAGTCGATGACCGCGCCGTCATGGCCTGGGCGCAGCGCATCAGCCAGCTCACGGGTCGTTTCGACGGTCGCCCAGCCTGACGGCCGTTCGGCCTGGTGCCGTGCGACTTTGGCCCGCATTTCCTCATCCCCGGGACTGCATGTCGCGATGAACAGAATCCGCGATCCCCAGCTCGCTGCCAGATCAAGCGCGTAGCGACTCTTTCCACTGCCGGCGCCTCCGGTAACGAGGGTTAATCGACCCATGTGCAATCTCCCCGAGGCAAGCGATCGTCAACATTGCTGAACGACACGAACACGGAAAGACTTCGCCGACACCAAGTGCGCCACAGACGCCCGACCGCGCCCGGCGGGCACCCCATCAATGGGCCGGGCAATCGCAGGCGCGCATCTTGCTCGATTGGAAGTTTGGCGGGCACGTGATTTCTCATGCTCAGTGCGCAAGAGGCGCATTTCAAGAACGCATGAGAGATCGACCCTGGTTTTACGATCGCTCGAAACCGCCCAGATTTTGCAGGGGCCAGCTCTCTCCGTAAACCGCGGAGGATTAAAGCTCGCTAATGCCGGCAGGTCTTCTGGCTCCGGACTTACCACGCAGCCTTCCCACTTTCGCAGTGACTGCGCTAATCCATGTCCGTTACAGCGGCGGGACCACCCCCGATTTTCACGGAGTTCCCTGTTAGGCCCCAAGGGGCACCAGCACTGCGCTCGACTATACCCCATTTGCCCTCCGTGTCAATCCACTGCAGATTGACTCTTGATTTCTCGCACATATCGGTAAAATGTCGAACCTCGCCGCCCGGCGGGCGTTCTGATATTGTGCCGGCTGCCTGTTCCTCACAAGGCCTGCGGCTCCCCGCGCCCACTCGACGCGCCGCGCGCATAACACAAAGGATTCTGCGGTGCTCGAACTCCCCCAGATCTGGAACCATCTGGATCACTTGACAAAGCCGGCCCGCAGTCTGGGTCAGCTCGAGGCTCTGGCGGCCGAACTTTGCCGAATTCAGCAGACACTCGCGCCGCGAACCCGTCCGCGCCGACTGGTGCTCTTCGCGGGAGAGCATGGTGTGGTCGAGGCCGGCGTCACGATCTGGCCGTCGAGCGTCACCGGACAAATGCTGTCGAACATCGTCGCAGGAGGGGCCGCCTCTTCTGTTCTGGCCCGGCTGACGGGCACCGAGCTGGTCGTCATCGACGTGGGGTCGCGGCGCGATGAGGATTTCCCCCCGCCGGGAACTCTCGAGAATCCGGGTGATTCTCCGAGTGTGACTTTTCTGGATTGTCGCGTGCGACGGGGCACCCGCAATCTCGCGGTAGAACCTGCGCTTTCGGTCGAAGAATTTCAGGCCGCTTTCGATGTCGGACGCGAGCAGGCTGCGAAGGCCAGAGCCGGCGGCATTTCCATTCTCGCGGCCGGAGAAATGGGCATCGGAAATACTACGTCTGCGGCCTGTCTTACTGCGCTTCTGGCGGACGTTCCTCTGGAATATGCCGTGGGCCGCGGCGCGGGCGCCGATGACGAGACACTCATCCGTAAAAGAGACGTCGTCTCTGCGGCGGTCTCTCGGGCGCGTGACGAACTGGCAAGCGCACCGCTGTCTGCGATCGCCCAGGTTTGCGGCCTAGAGATTGCCGCAATGGCCGGCTTATTTGCAGGCGGGCACGCTGCCGGATTGACGGTCGTCCTCGATGGCTATGTTGCCACCGCGGCTGCCTTGATTGCCGAGCGACTGCATTCGGGAACGGCAGCCTGCCTGATCGCCGCCCATCAGGGGGCCGAACCCGGACACAAATTCGCTCTCAACAAACTCGGATTGACGCCGTTTTTGCAGTGGGGCATGCGCTTGGGCGAAGGAACCGGCGCATTGGTCTTCCTGCCGTTGCTGGATGCTGCCGCCGCGATCGTCAAAGAGATGGCGACATTCGAGAGTGCCGGAATTGGCAGGGGGGGCGAGCGGCATGTCTGAACAAGCGATGCACCGACAAGAGTCTTCGAATGATCATTCAGGACATTCTCAGACATCGTTGCCCCGGAGTCTTTGGAGAGCATGGCTGACAGCCATCGGCTTTCTGACTCGTTTGCCGGTGGGGCGTGCGGCGCATTCACCCACCAGCGCCGATTTGAATCGCGCTCCGGTCTTTTTTCCGCTTGTGGGGGGAGCCATCGGGGCGTTCGTCGCAAGTCTCTCTTTTGCCGGATGCCAGATCTGGTCGCCGTCGATCGCAGTCATCGTGGCGCTGACCGCCGAATTGCTGCTGACCGGAGCTTTTCACGAAGATGCCTTGGCCGACTTCTGTGATGCATTCGGTGGAGGTTCATCTCGCGAAGACGTTCTTCGCATTTTGAAAGACAGCCGGATTGGCGCCTTTGGCGCGGTGTCTTTGTTTGTCGGAATTCTGATTCGGTTTGCCTGCTTATGCAGCCTGCTGTCGTCAACTGAAACGAATGCTACGGCTCTGTTTTTTGCGTCTACAATTGCGAGCGCGGCGATCGGCCGCTGGACAATCCTGCTCACGATGTCGTTTGTCGCCCCCGCCCCTGGGCGCGAGGGCTTGGCCAGCAGAATGTTTTCCGGCCCCTCGCTCAACAACCTCGTCCTGAGCAGCGTGATTGTGTTGCTGGCCTGCAGTGCCTGGGGATGGCTGGCCCCTGTCAATTTCGCAGCGGCCGTTTTGGCTCTCTTGCTTGTTGTTCCCGGGTTTATTTTCTATGTGCGCGCTCGTATCGGCGGAATGACCGGCGACTGTTTAGGGTGTCAGTGTTACCTGGCCCAAATGGTCGTTCTGCTGGCTGCCGCAGCACACGCCCCCTGACGTTTCTACGATGCAATTTCGCCCCCTGATTCTCATCCGGCATCCGCAGGTGGCCCGGCGCCACCAGGGACTGTGTTACGGCAGCAGCGACGTCGAGTTGAGCCCTGAGGGAATTGCACGGTGCCAGGAACTCGCCGATTTGTTCAGCCAGCGGCTGGTCAGCCGCATTGTGCACAGCGGCGCGCAGCGGACGCGATTGTCGGCCGAGGCGCTGGGTGAAAGGCTGCGACTCGACCCGTTCGTGGATGTTCGCCTTGCAGAGCGGCATTTCGGAACGTGGGAATCGCGATCGTGGAATGAAATTCATATTGAATCGGGAGCGGCCATGGATGGAGTGCTGACCGAGCCCGATCTCTTTCGGCCAGGCGGCGGAGAAACAACGTACGAGGTGCGCAACCGGGTCATGAATTGGTATTGGGAACTTCCGACACAGGGGCCGACACTCGCCGTCACACATGCCGGACCGATTGCCGCCCTGCTCGGAACCCTTCGGAATGTCCCCATCGGGCAGTGGATCGAGCTGATTCCCAAGCCGGGCGACTTTGTCGATCTGACGGCCGAGGGCATTTCATAATCAGCGACACGTTCGAGATCACGAAGCCTCGACAATTAATTCGTCTTCGCCGATATGGTCGCCAAAATGTCCTGCAATTTGCCGAAGTGAGCGGGCTTGACCAGGTGGTGATCGAATCCGTTGTCCAGCGAACGCTGCCGATCTGACTCCGAGCCGTACCCAGTCAGGGCGACAAGTACGATGTTGTGGAGCACGGAATGCTGACGGATCAGCTTCGCGACTTCAAAACCATCCACCTCTGGCAGGCCGATGTCGGCCAGCATCACATCGGGCCGAAAATCGAGGGCCGCTGCCAGTGCGGCTTCACCCGTGTGAACTTTTAACACCCGATGTCCGGATCCTTCCAAAAGCATTTCCAGGGCGGTCGCTGCATCCAAATTGTCTTCCACCACTAATACCCGCAGGGCTCGCCTGCCGAGCTTGGGGGAACGGTCGGCTGGGGGGGGCTGCATCTTGAGAGACGGCGATCCCGGCTCATACACAACAAGACTTACGACGAACTCGCTGCCTTGCCCCAGAGTGCTGAACACCTCGATTGTTCCCCCGTGCAATTCCACCAGTCGTTTCACCAGGGCTAGTCCGATACCCAACCCACCTTGCGAACGGTCAGATGACCGTTCGGCTTGCGCGAACAGGTCGAAGACGTGGGGCAGAAACTCAGGAGTGATGCCCAGGCCCGTATCGCGCACGCGCAGCACTGCGTTGTCGCCCTCCTTCTCGACAGAGAGCCAGATGTGACCGCCTTCGTGAGTGTACTTGGCGGCGTTGGTGAGGAGGTTCGTCACGACCTGCTCCAGCCGCGAGCCGTCGGCGTACAGGAAAATCTGGTCAGGCGGCAGCGACACCGTAAGTTCATGTCTGCGCTGATCGATCAGAGGACGAGCCGTTTCCACCGCACGTTCTATGATGCCCCTCACGGTGACCTGTTCCTGAAGAAGCTGAATCCGGCCGGCGATCGTGCGCGAGACATCCATCAGATCATCCACCAGATGCGTCAGTTGCCCCACCTGACGCCCAATGATGGCTAGAGCTTTTTGCTGAACCGCATTTTCGCCTTTCTGGAATTGAAGAAGTTGGGTGGCGTTGAGGATGGCGGCCAGAGGATTGCGAAGTTCATGGCTGAGCATCGCCAGAAATTCATCTTTGCGGCGGTCGGCTTCGGCCAGTTCGTTGGCCCGTTCCCGCAAGGCAGAAACATCTTCGACGGCGAGCAAGATTAACTCAGGGTGTTTGGAGTCGGGTGGAAATGGCCGAGCATTGAGCAGCATGGTCTTGCAACCGAGCGACGGAAAGGTATGTTCAACCTCAAAGTCGTGAATCGTTTCGCTGTGGGAAAGCACTTGATTCAGCAACGTCCGCAGGCCGGGAATGTCCCACTGGCCGTTACCCAGGTCGTACACAAAACAGTTCTC
>JAYTRB010000440.1:0-12067 GCA_043746425.1 Planctomycetia bacterium | reverse complement strand
GTTCCATTTCGTCGCCGCTCTGCGGAAAAAAGAAAGATTTCAACCCCGGCCACGATGGCCGCAACCATGGGAGGCTCACGGATGAGCTGTTTGAAATTGCATTGGCCGCCATCTTTTGCTCTCTATGCTCCGGCCGATGCTGAATGGCCGAGTGAGTCCGATTCCGACGACGCCCCGGTGATTCTGTCATTGCCGCGTCTGGCACATCGCAGTCGAATGGGCCGCAATTCGCAGCGCGACTTGTTGACCCGCGCCCGAACCATTCACGAAAATCGCTGCTGTGCCGACTGTGGCCGGCCGACTGTTGTCCCGGTCGAGTCTGAGCAAACTGTGCATGCCGGCAATCACATGCCGATTCCTGGTACGGGGGCGCTGCTGGGTTTTGAATGTGAATCGTGCGGGCACGAGTGGGAAGCGTGACGCTTTCCGTTTGGCGGCGATTTCTATAGATTGGTTTGAGCGGCCCGGCCCTCAATACGCCCAACCAATTCAAATATGCACATCGCCGACGGATATTTAAGCACCGAAGTCTGCCTCGGATCGGGGATGATCTCGGCCGCCGCCATCGGGTTTAGTCTGCGCAAGCTGAACGAAACTGTCTCGTCGCGAACGGTGCCACTCACGGGCATGATGGCTGCGCTCATTTTCTCGGCCCAAATGGTAAATTTTCCACTGTTGTTGGCGCCGGCTTCGGGACACCTCATGGGCGGCGTTCTGGCGGCGGTGGTGGTTGGCCCCTGGGCAGGCTGTGTCGCCATGTCGCTGGTGCTGTTCTTGCAGATGGCACTTTTTGCCGACGGGGGCTGGCTGGCCTACGGCGCCAATGCGCTGAATATGGGAGTGGTGGGCTCTCTGGGAGGTTATGCAATTTACGCAGGCATTCGCCGCCTGATCGCCGGGCCGCGAGGAATCGTCGCCGGTGCGGTTATTGCCTCATGGACGAGTGTCGTTGCGGCGTCGGCGTTGTTCTGTCTTGAATTCGCCCTGTCGCATCGCGAAGGTACGGTCGACCTGCCGATGCTGGTCGCCGTCATGACGAGTTTCCATAGCTTGATTGGGGTGGGAGAGGCGCTCATCACAGGGGGAGTGGTCAGCTTTCTTCTGGCCTTGCGCCCCGATTTGATTCTGGAGCCCTTGGCACAATCCGGCCGCGTTGCGAAGCTGGGCCGCGTCGTCTGGTCGGGTTCAATTGCAGCGCTCGCCGTGGCGGCGTTTGCCGCGCCGTTTGCCTCGCTTCAGCCTGACGGACTCGAAAAGGTCGCCGAAGAAATGAAATTTGACAGTCTCGAACAGAAACCGCACGTCCTGTTGTTGTCGGACTACGAAGTTCCACTGCCGGGGGTCGATGCATCGACGGGGTTCTGGCAGAAATTGTCGGTATCGCTGGCGGGTGTCTTTGGAACATCGGCGGTTCTGGGAATCACGTTTGCCCTGGGTCGTGCGGCGACGTCGCGATTGGCTGCGCGAGAGGCGCCGCATGCCGGCTGATTTCCTCGACCGGTTCAATCGCGGTACGACGATCTGCCACCGGTTGACGCCGCGGCTGAAGATCATTCTGACCTTGGCGGTCATCATCTCGGCCGTATTGCTCCCCGCGGCGATGTGGCCAGCGCAGGCATGTCTGGCGTGCCTGGTTTTCGCGGCCCACACTCTGGCAGAAATCCCGATCGCGTATCTCGTTCGTCGAGTCGCGCTGCTGCTGCCCCTGGTGGTGATGACCGCACTGACGATTCCGCTGTCGCGCGGGTTCGCCGGGGGCTGGGAGATGGCCATCGGCATCGTCATGCGGGCACTGGTGGCGTTTCTCGCGGCGCTATGGCTGGTCAATACGACCCCGTTCGATCGGCTGCTGTCGGCCCTGGGTCGGTTGGGGATGCCCCGTGGATTTGTGGCACTTCTGGCCTTTGTTTATCGTTACCTTTTCGTTCTTTTCGACGAGCTGGCGCGCATGAAGACGGCGCAACGGGCACGGACGTTCGGCCGCCGGCCGTGGAGCGCGGGCTGGAAGAGTGCCGTGCAGCTCATCGGCCTCTTGTTGATTCGAGCGCTCGATCGGGCCGAGCGAATTCACGGCGCGATGTCTTCGCGTGGCTGGTCGGGAAAAATGAAAACGCTTGATTGAGCTGGGAAACACAGAAATTGAATGACTGAAGAAACTCAAATTCAAAGTGACGAACCGGGCTCGTCGAGGCTGGTAAAACGGCGTCGGAAATAACGATCAGCTGGTACTCCCTTTCTGTTCGCTCGCTCCGAAAAGGCTGCCAGGCTGAATTTCAAAGGACTTCTAAACGGGGCTCGATTGCCTGTACTGCCTGAGGAGGCATGACCGCAGTGTCTCATGTTGAGGCTTCCATTCTGAAGGTCGACCGCCTGTCGTACCGCTATCCGACCGGGCAGGTCGCATTGTGCGATGTGAGTTTTTCGGTGGGCCTGCATGAAGTCGTGGGTTTGGTCGGTCCCAACGGCGCCGGGAAAACGACGCTGCTGTTGCACCTGAACGGATTGTTGATGGGCATGTCGCCCGTTGCGGCCGTCGAGGTATTAGGGATGCCGGTGCAACCCGAGAATTTTCCCGAGGTGCGTCGAATTGTCGGATTACTGTTTCAAGATCCGGACGATCAACTGTTCTGCCCTACGGTGCGCGACGACGTGGCATTCGGGCCTCTGAACCTCGAATTTCCTCGAGAGGAAGTTTTGCGCCGTGTCGAGGAATCGCTCGCCGCGGTGGGCCTGTCGGGACTGGACGATCGTCCAGTGCAGCAATTGAGCTTTGGTGAAAAGCGCAGGGTGTGTCTGGCGGGGGTACTGGCGTGTGAACCGAGCCTGCTGGCACTCGACGAGCCGTCAAGCAATCTCGACCCGCGCGCCAGACGGGGGTTGATCGAGATTCTAAGAAAATGCCCAGCCTCGCAGATCATCGCCAGCCACGATCTCGAACTGGTCGCCGAGCTGTGCAGCCGCGTGCTCGTTCTCGATCAGGGGCGCGTCCAGGCCGATGGTCCCGCGCACGAGATTCTCGCAGACGATAAACTCATGGCCCGGCATGGCCTGGAAGTTCCGCTCAGCATTCAGTACGGCTTGGATCTTGGCTCATCCCCATGAAGGCAAGGCACGCGCCCTGGTCGACTTGTCATCGATCAATCCCCCCGCCCCCCCCTAATTACCACTGCGAGACGGCCAGGCTGAGCCGAGCCCAAAGTTGACCCTCACTCTCTCCCACCCAGAGGGCTCTCTTGGTTCGCTGCGCGCCAAAGCATGGCCATGTCGCTGATTGCCTGCGGTTTGCGATGCGGGTGCGGGCTGTCGCATGAATAAACCTTGTTACGTCAGGCGGGTTGCCGGGCCTGGTCGCGGCGAGTCGCGAATCATCGGGTTGACGGATTTCTCGCAGATTCGTATATAGCAGTCGCAAAACTCCGCGCGGTTCCCCGGCCGAAGCGTCTGGTGAACCTGCGAGCGGATTTCGTCAGGGAGGACGACTGCATGGCTACTGATGTTGCCGAAGAATTGAAAGCCCAACACGGCGATCACGAGACTTCGGCGCCGGCAAAAGGAAAATTGAAGAAGAAGCTGTTGATCGGCGGGATTGTGCTGCTGGTAATTACGGCCCAGGCCATCATCACCGCTGTGCTGCTCCCCCATCCAGCCGCTTCCGATGGCGGCCACAAGAATGGCGACAAAGAGCATGCCGTGGCGGCTCCCGATGCACACGAAGCGCCGGGCCACCACGACGGCAATGCCGCAGCGGGCGATGTGGCTGAAGTCTCGTTAGGAGACTTCAGCTTCTCGAACACAACGGCGGCGCCTGGAACGATCATGCACGTCGATTTCAAGCTCTCGGCTGTGTCGTCTTCGAGTCAGGCTTCGAACCTGGAGGCGCAGGTGAAACTGCACACAGCCCGCATCCGGCAGGCGGTCAATAAGATCGTCCGCAGTTCCAATCTCGAGGAACTGAACGACCCCAATCTGGGGACAATCAAGCGGCTGGCCCGTGAGGAGATCAATCGTCTGCTGACCAAGAGTTACGTCAATGAGATCGTAATCTCTGACGTCCGAATCATGGAACAATAACGGGGAATCCTGTGGCCGACGATAACGATGATGCACTCGATCCGGCGGAAATCGAAGCCCTGCTGAAATCGGCGGGCGACGGTACTGCCCAGGCTTCGGATCCAGCGAGTGCGCCCGCCGTTGACGATCGCGAGCAACCCGCCAGTCGGTCTCCCGCACCGCATGCCCTTACCAACGCTGACGTCGACGCTCTCCTCAAGCAACACCCCCGCGGCGCTCCGGCTGGCAATCCTGAAGAACTTCTGGAGCGGGCTACCGCCGATCTGGCCGCCGCTGTCGCTCCAGATTTCGACTTTGGCGAAAGCCGCGCCGAGCGCGCAGCAGCAGCCAAGCCATTCGAGTTCCAATCGTTCGATCAGGGGCCCACGTCGGATCTTGAAGGAGATCTGAACAACCTGAAGGATGTCGAGCTCGATCTGCGCATCGAATTAGGCCGGACCGAACTATTGATCGAGGAAGTCCTCAAACTCCGTGAAGGTTCGGTGGTTGCACTCGACAAGCTGGCGGGCGACCCGGTCGACGTGCTGGTGAATGGCCGCTTGATTGCCCGCGGAGAGGTGCTCGTGCTCAACGACAATTTCTGCGTGCGGATCGCCGAGATCCTGGCGCCGGCCCTCGAATAGAAAGGCGTGCCATGTTCCGGCGAGTGTTGACGATGACAGCGATCGTCGGCCTTTTATTTGCCGGCTCAGTGCTGGCCGCCGATCCGGCCGAGCTTGATACGGGGTTGATTCCCCGGCCCAGTGCGGCTCGTGTCAGGTCGACACAGGCCAACTCGAATACGGCTGGACAGAAGTCCGACAAGAGCAGCCGCGATAGTAAGCACAATCAGAAACCCGCCGCCGGTGGCTGGTTGACCACATTGGGGGGGCTGACGGCGGTGCTGGCACTCATCTTCCTCACGGCCAAGGTTCTGCGAAAGAGCGTTCCTACTGCTCAAAAGACGCTGCCGCCTGAGGCGGTCGAGGTGCTGGGACGAAAACTGCTCGACTACAGGCACACAATTCACCTCATCCGTTTCGGTTCGCGGCTATTGATGGTGGGCACGTCATCAGAGGGGATGTCGACGCTCGCTGAAATCACTGATCCCGTTGAAATCGACTATCTGGCCGGGATGTGTCAGCCGAGTGAGCCGGCAACCGTCGCCCAGAATTTCAGTCAGCTATTTCGCAGGTTCCAGGCGTCCACGGGCGAAGACCAGGAAGCAGAACGGGACGAGGAACACGACTCCGAGGCGGCCGGTGAACCAAACCGCGACCTGGCCGTACTGCGGCTGCAAGAACGACTTCAACACCCCGCACATGGCGATCTTCCCGGCGCGAACCACCTGCTCACGACGGAGGCTGTCGGATGAAGGCCGCCCTTGAATCTCAATCGCTAGTGCGCCGCCGGAGGCTCTCTGGCTTCGTCTGGGCGGGGCTGGTAATCAGTTGTCTGGCGTTCTGCGCACCGGGCGTCGTGGCCGAGGGCGATATTCGCACACACGGAGCCGGACGGGTTACCTCGAATGAGCCACTCTCATCGAAGGCCAGTCAGTCTCCATCCGATCGCCAGGCGCCGCGTACGCCGAAGCTTCTGCGCGAAGAGCCCCCGGTCGAAGAGGGAGACCCGGCAGCGGAAGGGCCCTCGGCTTTTCCCTCGGGCTTCCAGCCCGAGCAGCTCGTTTCTCCCGGTGGCTTGAGCTCGACGATCAATCTGATGGTGGTGATGACGGTCTTGAGTCTCGCGCCCTCGATATTGATCATGACGACTTGTTTCATCCGATTCATCATCGTGATGAGCCTGTTGCGGCAGGCGCTGGGAACGCAGCAGCTGCCTCCCAACCAGGTGTTGCTCGGATTGTGCCTGTTCCTCACGTTCATGGCGATGGGGCCAGTCTGGCAGCAGAGTTACGACCAGGGAATCAGGCCGTATACGAATCCCGAAGCCAACGAGCCAGCACCGACATTGGCACAGACGTTCGACAACACGGCTCGGCCGATTCGTACGTTCATGTTCGACCAGATTGAACGGGCAGGCAACAATGACACGCTGTGGATGTTTCTCGAATATCAATATCCCGAAACCGACTCACAGACAGACGACGCGCGGTCGCTGGAATTGCACTACAAAGACGTCTCGCTACCCACGCTGATGTCGGCCTATATGCTGAGCGAGCTCAAGGTCGCCTTCATCATCGGCTTCCAGATTTTTCTGCCGTTTCTCGTCATCGACATGGTGGTGTCGACGATTCTGATGAGCATGGGAATGATGATGCTTCCGCCGACGCTGGTTTCGTTTCCCTTCAAATTGCTGCTGTTCGTGCTGATCGACGGCTGGGCTCTCATCGTCGCGAGACTGCTCGAGAGCGTTCACGGACCGTAACAGAACTCGCCATCATTCAAAAACAAAGCCGAACGACACAACGAATTTTGACGAATTCGACTGCGGTCGTGAAACGAACGCGGCTCAAGTCAGACAGGCAATCATGGACCTCGACAGCTCGGTTGATCTCGTTCGAAATGCGACCTATCTGGCGCTGTTTATCGGCGCACCGGTTTTGATCGTGTCGATCATCGTCGGCGTGGCCATCAGCATACTGCAGGCGGTCACCCAGATTCAGGAACAGACCTTGAACCTCGTTCCCAAAATCGTACTGATGTCGCTGACGATGCTGATCGTTCTGCCGTGGGCGATTCAGCGCGTGGTCGAGTATGCAACCACCTTGTTCAACGACATTCCGTCGACGCTCTAATCGCCTGCGAGAGGCTTCTTAACCGTGAATTCTCTGCTGCCCGATGTTCCGTTCGAAGCCCTCTCTTCGGCCGACCTGGCGCAATTGCTGCGGGGAGCGACGAGCGCCTTCGTCGCCTTCACGCTGATTGTGACGCGGCTGAGCGGCATGGTGGTGATCGGCCCGGTCTTCGGGCACCCGAGTATCCCCCTTCAGATTCGCGTGTTTCTCGTTCTGGCCCTGTCAATTGTCATTGCGCCGTCGCTCTTGGGAAGCCATCAAGAGCGCACATTTCATCTGCTCGACCGTAATCATGATCAGGTTCTGATGGTCGACGAAGTTCCCGGGTCGGTCGTGCGCGAGTTCGGGAAACGCCTCAGCCAGGCGGGGAAGAACAGCGACGAGGGACTGGCCGAAGACGAGTTTCACCTGCCGCTTCCCATGCCGGGCACGTTGTTCGAATATGCCTGGCTGGCCATCGTCGAATTTGCCGTCGGCATCGCCCTTGGTCTGGGCATGATGACGATCGTGTCAGGTCTGCAAATGGCCGGCAGTCTGATCGACGGGCAGATCGGAATCTCGATGGGAACGGTCTTCAACCCCGAGTTTGAAAACGACGCCTCGCTTTCGGGCGAAATGCTGCATCAACTGGGACTGGTCATTTTTCTGATTGTCGGTGGGCATCACCTGGCGGTCTCTGCCCTGATCGATACGTTTCAAACACTGCCCGTGGGGTATGCGTGGGTCTCGCCGCCGGCCATCGAACTCTTAAGCGACCTGGTGCAACAGTCGCTGGTTCTGGCGGTGCAGATTTCGGCCCCGATCATGGGGGTCATGGCCGTCGTCGGACTGGCGATGGGATTTCTGGGCCATACGATTCCGCAATTGAACGTGCTGGTCGTGGGTTTTCCCGTCCGGACGTTGGTCGGCCTCGGGTTTCTCGGGATGGTGGTGCCCGGCATCGCCGAGGCTCTGGCTGACGTGCTACCCGGCGCCATCGGGCAATTGAGACAGACGTTGATGGGACTGTGAGTGCATGGCTGACGACCTTGAAAACGGCGATAAGACAGAGCTGCCAACCGACCGCCGTCGCGAAGAGGTTCGCGAGCGGGGCAATGTTGCGCGCAGCCACGATCTGAATGTCGCCGTATCGGTGCTGGCGTCGGCTTCGGTGCTATATTTTTTCGGGGGCGACGTATCGCAGAGCCTCGTCGACGTCTTGCGCAAATCGCTCGCGTCCGATCCCTGGATCACCGTCGACGTGCCTTTTCTAACAATTGAATTCTGGAGCGTGGCCCGCGTCGTGGGCGCCGCCGTGCTGCCGGGGTTGGCCCTCGTCGTTGTCTCGGCCGTGCTGGTCAATGCCGCGCAAGTCGGGTTCGTGCTGACGACCGAACCGTTGTCTCCCAAGTTTGATCGCATTAATCCGCTGGCAGGAGCAAGGCGACTATTGTCGCTGCAAAGCACGGTGCGCCTGGCCGGCAGCATGTTGAAACTTGTCGTCTCATGCGCCATCGTCGTGGGGTTTATTACGGGGCGGCTTCCTGAATTTCTGCGCAGCCTCGACGCCGATACGGCGATGTTCTGCCGCCAGACGGGAAGCTGGCTGGTATCGTTGGCTTTTCAAATTGCGCTGGGCTTGGTCGTTCTGGCCGTGCTCGATTACGGGTTCCAGCTCTGGAAGTTCGAGCAAGACATTAAGATGACGAAGCAGGAGATTCGCGACGAGATGCGGCACATGGAAGGCGATCCGCACATTCGGCAGCGGCGGCGCGAGGCGCACCGCAAGCTCGTTAACGCGCGGCAAGTGCAACAGGCAAAGAACGCCGACGTGGTCATTACCAATCCCACCGAGATCGCAGTGGCCATCAAGTACGACGCCGCCAACATGCAGGCGCCGATCGTACTGGCCAAAGGCAAAGCGCAACTGGCTGCGCAGATCCGCCGGGTCGCTGCCGAAAACTCCATCCCCATTGTCGAGAAAAAGCCGCTGGCGCAGGCTCTGTATCGCACAGTCAAGGTGGGCGAGCCCATTCCCTCGGAACTGTACGAAGGGGTTGCCGAGATTTTGGCGTACGTGTACCGGATGTCGAAAAAGCGGATGAAACGGGCGTGACCAGCGACGGTAATTTGATCGGTATCGTGACGTCTGCAATAATGCATCTGGCCCGAATATTCGCGCTCCCCGGAATCGTCCGCTTTCTCTACAGGTTGAACAGACTAATGGACCAGCTCAAGTCGTTGATTCGGACGATTCCCGATTTTCCAAAGCCCGGTATTCAGTTCCGCGACATCACGACGCTGATTCAGGATCCGTGGGGATTTAAACGGGCCATCGACGAATTCGTCACGCACTACCGTTATTCGCCCATCGACAAGGTTGTCGCCATTGAATCGCGCGGGTTCGTCGTCGGCGGGGCGCTGGCACATCACCTCAATTGCGGGCTGGTCATGGCCCGCAAGAAGGGAAAGCTCCCCTGGCTGGTCGAGAGGCAGGAGTACCAGCTCGAGTATGGAACCGACTGCATCGAGATTCACAAAGACGCCATTCGGCCGGACGAACGGTGCCTCGTCGTCGACGACCTGCTGGCGACGGGGGGAACGTGTCAGGCGACATGTCAACTCATCGAACGACTGAAAGGAAAGGTTGTGGGCTGCGCGTGCATCATCGAGCTTTCTGAACTGGGGGGCAGGCGGCGGTTGACCGGGTATGACGTGCATACTCTGGTCGCCTACGAAGGCGAATAGGCCGGGCCCCGCCGGCGCAGCCGGCTGTCAACTTGCGATGTGGCCCATGTTTCATCGGGCCGGATGCCCAAACTCGCGGCATAACTCTCGTGGCGACCGTGCGCAGCCCAAGGAAGAAGGATGGTTGCTAGTCGTGCGCGACACGTTCGGATTTGTGCGATTCGGTCATAGTCGGGTCAGCCGTTTCAACATTGGGCGACGACACGCCGCTCTGCTTGCGAAACTTCAGGAAGATCACCGACCCAATTCCCGTGAAAACCACAGCGGGCATCGTTAGCATGAACAGGATGCTGTACATGTAGGCGTGTGGCAGCAGGTCCTCTTCAGCGATCGACTGGCTGCACATGGGGCAGGCCTGGGCATTGGCGGCAAACAGTGTTAGCGCGCCGATTGCCAGGCAGACGACAGACCACAATTTCGCACTGAATCGCATAATGAATCTACATCCTTCCTGCCGCGTGTCGAACAATCAGAAGCACTGGCGCCTGAAGCGCTAGCGAGGAATTGCCGACGCCGGCCAATGGTAGAGCATGAAATAAATTATAACTCCCGTGACCGATACGTAAAGCCAGATTGGAAACGTTACCCGCGCCAGCCGCTTATGCCGTTCAAACTGGTTCGTGAGGCCTCGATATATCGTCGCCGACGCCAGAATGGGAACGATTGCCGCCAGAACGACATGGGTCAGTAAAATTGCAAAGTAAATCGTCCGGATCGGTCCCTCTCCTGCAAACTTTCGCGACCCGCTTCCTGTCCAATGCCTGAGCTGCTGGTGGTAAATCAAGTAACATCCCAGAAATGCCATCGATACGGCAAAGGCCGTCAGCATTGTGACCTTGTGTGCCCGCGGCTTCCCCGACTTGATGAATATCCACCCCCCCATCAGCAATACCGTCGCCAGGCCGTTCAATGACGCATTGACCCCCGGCAGACGCAGAACCCACGCCGGAACAAGTCCCTCGGCTTCGTCTTTGGCGTCCTGGGCCGCCCGTTCTTTCGTCGCCTGCTCGAGCGCCTGTTGCCGCCGTCGTTCTTCTTCTTCACCTTCCTTGATGAGCCGCGCGTCAATCGCGTCCGACTTTCCCAGCAGCACTCGCCGGAGCTTTGCCATGGCGACGTCATCCCGTGCGTTGTACCGGCCGCGTACGACCCCCTGCGCGTCGACGTACATGATCTCGATGCTATGTCTGACCTCGAACCCCGGAATCTGCTCCGGATCTTCGTCGACGATCATGCGGAAACTGTGGCGAATCAGATGATAGATGACCGGCTTGTCGCCCGTCAGAAACCACCATTTTTTGGGGTCGGCATTGTAGCGTTCGGCATATTTGAGCAGCACTTCGGGCGTGTCGAAGTCGGGATCGACCGTAAATGACACGAGCCGAACGTCGATCCCTTTCAGTCGCTCCTGCAGGATTTGCATCTGCTGGCTGACTCGCGGACAGAAGTCGGGGCCGGCGCAGCGTGTGAAGATGAAGCAGGCGACCCAGGGTTCGCCCAGGAGATCGGCCTTTGTGACGGTTTGCCCGTGAGACTCAGTGAGCGAAAAGTCTTCGACACCTGCGGGGTTCCAAAGTTGTTTCTGCTCTTCGGCCAGCGCCATAGTGCCAGCCAGAAAGACGCCTACTCCGACAACCAGCGTGCGTGCCGTGCGAACGATTGCCCCCCAGCCGCAAACGTCGCCGGGCAGGCTGAGCCCGAGAGGGGCGGGGAAAGCAAGCGTGGCGTCATTGCGCTTTGAAAACAGCAACTTGTCATTTGGAGCGTATCGGGGTTTGCGGCGGTTCATTTTATGGATTCTCTATTGTCGAGCACTCGCGTCTCGTCTCGCCTCGTCTCGTTTCGTTACCGCGTATCGCGTGACGTTCTTCGGTTGGCAAGCCAGACCGATACGCCAATGCAGACGAGGCAGAACACACCCGTGATCGCCACGCAAATTCCGAGGCCAGGAAATCCCGGCGACACTTGTAAATCATACTCGGCATACAATAGCCGCCGCAGCCCTGCCACACCGTAGGTCAGCGGGTTGGCCCGAATCACCCAACTCAGCCAGCCCGACTCGCCCGCCGGAAAGAAGGCCCCCGAGAGGAGCCACATGGGCATCAGAACGACGCTCATGATGGCATGAAATCCCTGCGTCGAATCGAGCGGCCAGGCGATCAGGAACCCCAGAGCAGTCAGTGCCAGTGCCAGAAGTGTCAGAAACAAAAACACTTCCAGTGCCGTGACGACAGAGACCGTCATTCCCAGCAGCGGGGCCAGTGCCAGAAACAGCCCGGATTGCAAAACGGCCAGAGCCGTGCCACCGAACAGCTTACCCAGCACCAGCGCCAAGCGACTGATCGGCGCCACAAGAACCCCCTGCAAAAATCCTTCGCGACGGTCTTCGATGATCGAAATTGTTGAAAAAATGGCCGTAAACAATACGATCAGCACCGCGATGCCAGGAAAGAAATACTCTTGGTACGTCATTTCGCGCGGGGCCCAGTCGGGCGGATTAAAGCTGCCGTGCAAGCCGGCGCCAAATAGAATCCA
>JAYTRB010000439.1:0-2019 GCA_043746425.1 Planctomycetia bacterium | reverse complement strand
GTCAGCACAACTTGCGGATCGTCCGGGTTGTCGCGCAGTTTTTCACGCAGGCGCGTGATGTGCATGTCGATCGTGCGGGTTGACAATCCACGCGGGTCGAGTTGCCAGACACGCTCGAGCAATTCTTCTCGCGATATGGCCCGCTCGGGGTTGGCCGCCAGGTAACGCAGCAGGTCGGCCTCTTTTTCCGACAGCTCTGTGCGGCTGCCGTCGTCGTAACGCAATTCGAAACGGAGCAGATCGACGATCAGGCCTGGCAGGCGGATCTCGCGAATGTCGCGGGGACGCGCGGCCGATCGGCGAAGCACCGCTTCAACCCGGGCCAATAACTCTTTGACACTGAAGGGCTTGACGACGTAATCGTCGGCCCCCAGCCGCAGCCCCGCGACGCGATCGGCTTCTTCTCCGCGCGCCGAAAGAATAATGACCGGCTGCGTCGGTCGGGCGGCACGCAACGCCTGCAACACCTGCATGCCGCTGCGACCTGGCAGCGCCAGATCGAGAAGCAGCAGATCGTAGGTCTGCATGGTCGCCAGTTCGAGCCCTGTGACGCCATCGGCGGCTTCCATTGGCTGGTACCCGGCGAATGTGAGGGCATCGACGATTCCGCGGCGAATGGCGGCATCATCTTCAATGGTGAGGATGCGGAGGGGTGGCATACAGTTGCATTGGCGGAATTCGGGAATTCCAACGATCGATTTCGCGTCTCAAGAGGGGCGTTTTTCAAACGACCCAAAGCAAAGGGGCTACTGCAGACCGAATTGGCCGTTCGGTTCATCAAGCGTCGATTGTCGATTGTACCGCATCGGGCAGGCTTCCTTGTAAGGTTTTTGTAACATTCTGCCTATCGATCGCGTTCTCGGCTCGACTCGAAGGGTTTAGATCTCACGCAATGGCCAAAGACGGTAATGAAGTTCAATTTGAGGCCGGGAAAATTTTCCTTTCCCAATGATTCGGGCTGATTCCCGCGATTTGTGTGATTCGGGGGCGATTTTCTTGCGGTCGTGGCCTGCGGCCGTTTCCGTTCAATCTCGGCCAACTCAGGAATTTCCAATAAAACTTGTCGACTACCCGGAATATGCGACACACCGAGTGGCCGCGGCGCAAATCTAGGACATGGATTTAACAACAAATGGCCCGGCAACCGGTTATGGACCCTCTGCAAGAGCGTGAGTTGGCCCAAGGGCTGGGTGCGGGAAATCCCGATGCCTGGCGCGGGCTGTACGATGCCTATGCGCAGAGCGTGTGGTGTGTCGTCGCGCGCCTCATGGGGCTCTCGTCGGCCGATGTGGCAGATGTCGTCCAGGAAACCTTTCTCGCCGCCGCACGATCGGCGAAAACCTACGATCCCGAACGGGGGAGCCTGTGGCTGTGGATTTGCGGAATCGCCCGGCGGCATGTGGCGCTCTACTACCGAAAACGCGAACAGCACGCCCGAATTCAGGCGGCCTGCAACAATCTCGGCTTGGCGGCGGGAAATGGCGCGGTCGCCCGCTGGCTTGTCGACCGGCAACTTCCCCCTGCCGAAGTTCTCGCGTCGGCCGAACTGGCCACGCTCGTGCGGGCCACGCTGACTGAGCTATCGGATGATCATGGTTCGCTGCTGACAGCCCGCTATCTCGAAGATGTTTCAATCGAACAGATCGCCGATGCCGAGAAATCATCCGCCTCGGCCATCCGTTCGAAGCTGGCCCGTGCGCGACAGGCATTCCGCGAGAAGTTCACGAGACTTTCCGGCGGGGCCATCGACGACAGGTTAGGAGCCTCACATGAAGCCTGAAGACGAATCCAGAGACGAGGCAGTGCTCTCGTCGCTTCTCAACTCGACCAATCGTGATATGCCTCTTCCAGACAACGATTTCCTGGCCGCGCTGCGCGAACGCTCGACCGAGGCGTTTCTCGAAGCGGCCGGGTCTTCTACTGCCGTACCGATTTCCTCCAGCGCTTCGCCGGCCCGTATTCCAGCCTCCCGCTCGTCTTCATTCAAGGGGCGTTCCATGTTGTCTCTCGTCATCAAAG
>JAYTRB010000438.1:0-2207 GCA_043746425.1 Planctomycetia bacterium | reverse complement strand
CAGCAGTTGATGGCCTTGAATTACCTGCTCTCGCTGGGAGCCGAATTCGACGTCATCGTCAACATCGATGGGTACAACGAGATGGCGCTGGGCGTCGCCGAAAACAATCGGGCCCATGTGTTCGCCGCCTATCCCCGGATGTGGCACGCGCGAATGCATGACGTCGTAGAGCCCCGCACCTACAGCGCCTCCTATCGGCTGCTGGAAGTTCGAGGAACGCGGCAAGAGCTGGCCCAGGGAATCTGCAATTCGTGGTTTCGGTGGTCGTGTGCCTACAACCTCGTCTGGAAGCTCCGCGATGCGTATTGGGAGCACGAACTGGTCGAATTGGCTTCGACGCTGCACACCTACAGGGCGCACGAAGGCCGGGGTTTTGCCGCTGAGGGCCCGTTGCAGCTCTATGCCAATGAAACGGAAATGTTCGATCAACTGTGCGGCATCTGGAAGAACAGTTCGACGCAGTTGCATTACTTGTGCCAGGGGAATGCGACGAAATACCTGCACGTCCTGCAGCCGAACCAGTACCTTCCCGGTTCGAGCACCGTACCCGACCTTCCGCTGGCGGAACGCAAGAAAGTCTTTGACGACGGACAAGGCTATGGGCTGGCGATCGCCAAAGGTTATCCGCTGTTGATTCGCGAGGGCGCGCGCCTGCGAGAACGGGGAGTCGATTTTTACGACATGACGATGCTCTTCGCAGGCATCGACGAGCCGATCTATGCCGACCCGTTCTGCCACTACAATCAATTGGGTAATGAAATGCTGGCCCGCGCCGTCGCCGGAAAGATCATCGCCGCCGTCGCCGCCACGGATTGATGACGGAAAGGGGCGGTCGGTTTTCGGTCGTGTGCCCGTCTGATTCAGACTTACGTGAAATCCGCGCCCCTGGCCGAAATCGCGATGGGACCAGGAAATGGATCACGACCTTGGCCAGAGTTGTCTTGACGGCAATGCTCGGACGTGCCAAGAATAACGTTGGGCCGTTGTGAAAAGCCTCCCCTGCGCTGTCGTGCGGGTAGGGGGCCTTGGTCGGCTTTGCCTGTCGTGGAACATCCGCTTTTTGTCTCGTCGAAGGGTTTGGAAGATGGAACACAAACGCCGCGCAGGGTTCACGCTGACCGAACTGCTGATCGTCATCGGCATCCTTCTGATCCTTTCGACGCTCGTGTTCGCCGTCTTCAATGCGGGCAAATCGAGCGATCGCATGCGTTCGGCCGCGCGGGCGGCGCAGTCGGCCTTCCTGGGTGCGAAGGACCGGGCCGTGCATGCCAAAGATCTGCGGGGAGTGCGCTTGACCCGCGACCTCACCGACCCCAACCTCGTCAATGGCTTTGTCTATCTGCAGTCTCTCGGGAACCTTACCTATCCCGCCGGTTCGATTGAACTCGACCGGGTCGTTAACGGGGCGAATCTTCCCGTGTCTCCTGACGTGACGATCGTCAGGGGTTTCCCAAAGCCGGCGCCTATGCCTGTGGACTGGGATGTAAAACAGGGGTTTTTTTCAAACCCCTATCGCATTCGAATTCCTTCGGGAACCGGCCAGTGGTACGCCTTCAGTATCGACACGTCCGGTCAATATGCGCTGGGGCAGAAAGATTCGAGTGGCAATACGATCGAGGCTCTGCGGCTGGTCGTCCCCTTTCCCGTGACGACGGGCGCCCAGCCAATGCCGAATATTGTCGCCTACCCGACATACTCGGCTTATTCCAGTTGTGATATTCAACTCGGGAACGACGTTCTGCCGTTTCACCAGCCGATTTCATTTTCCAGCGGCGTCGTGATTGACCTGAAAGCGTCGAGTGCGAACGTCTGGAACGCCTCGCAGCAAGGCCCGCTGCTCGATCTGATGTTTTCTCCCCGCGGCGCCATCGCCGGCCCGACCGTCGCGCTGGGCCCCTTGCATTTCATGCTCCGCGATCTGAAAGACGCCACCAGTCTGCCGATCGTCCCCAATTACACCCCCGGCAACGTGGTGCTTCCCGATGGCTGGATCGTCTCGGTCACCGCCAATACGCCGCTGAACCCCAACCAGGGTGATCGGATGATTCTTACCGTCTATCCTCAAACCGGCTTGGTGCAGACGTTTGAAATGGACCTGACCGATAACTTCAACAACATCACGCTTGCGGCCGGCGCCGACGGCTACGCCGACAACCCCTTCAGCTTCGCCCAGCAAGGCCGCTCGGCCGGTCGCTGACCCCGGGACG
>JAYTRB010000437.1:0-3901 GCA_043746425.1 Planctomycetia bacterium | reverse complement strand
CATGCCCTTTTCTTCCTTTTCGCCGGGCCCCTCTCATGGACGACCGCGCGTTTGATTTTCTCAAAGACCTTTTGACGTCTCCCAGTCCCTCGGGCTATGAGCAGCCGGTGCAGATGGTCGTCCGGCATTTTGTCGGCAGTTTTGCCGATGAAGTGCGAACTGACTGGCACGGCAATGTCATTGCTGCCGTCAATCCTGGCGGGACGCCGCGAATCATGCTGGCCGGGCACTGCGACCAGATCGGGTTAATGGTCAAGCACATTGACGATCGGGGATTCGTGTGGGTCGATTCGATCGGCGGCTGGGACATCCAGATGCTGATCGGCCAGAATATGGTGATCTGGGGACAGAACGGGGCCATTCCCGGGATCATCGCCCGCAAGCCGATTCATCTGCTTTCACAGGAAGATCGCAAAAAAGTTCCCGAACTCAAAGATCTGTGGATCGACATCGGTGTTAAAGATCGCGACGAAGCGCGGCAGGTGGTGGCCGTCGGCGACCCCGTGACCTTTGAATTGGGCCTGCGCAAGTTGCGTAATAATCTCGCGGCCGCCCCGGGGATGGACAATAAGGTTGGGGCGTGGGCCGTGATGTCGGCGTTGCAACTCGTCGCGGCACGTAAACCCCCGGCCGCCGTATTTGCCGTTTCGACCGTGCAGGAGGAAATCGGCCTGCGAGGTGCGCAGACCAGCGCCTATTCAATCGACGCGCAGATCGGCATCGCCGTTGACGTCACTCACGCCACCGACTGCCCGACGCTCGACGTCAAACAATATGGAGACATCAACCTGGGCGAGGGGCCGGTGCTGTACCGGGGGCCGAATGTAAATCCCGCCGTTCACCGAAAGCTCGTGCAGCAGGCGAAACAGTTTGAGCTTCCGTTCCAGATCGGGGGCATGTCGCGCGCGGCCAGCAATGACGCGAACGTCATGCAGATTGCCCGCGGCGGCCTGGCCACCGGAATTGTCGCCATTCCCAACAGGTATATGCACAGTCCGGTTGAAGTCGTGTCGCTGACTGATCTGGAAAACGCCGCCAAATTGATCGCTGAATTCTGTCTGTCTGTTACAAAAGACACCGACTTTACGCCCTGATGACGAGAGTTCGATGGCCAGAGCAAGCGACCCTGTCGAGGTAGCCGTGGCCTCGATCGGGCGAACGGCGAGGTTGTGGGGGCTGGGCGGATTATCTTTGTGGCAACTCATTGTACGTTCGTTCAAGGGCTACCGCGAAAATCAATTCGACGGTCGGAGCGCCCAATTTGCCTACTACTCGATGCTGGCGTTCTTTCCACTGTTAATCTTGTTAATTGCGGCTCTGGCGCGGTTTCCCCTGGCGGGCGTAGTCGAAAATTCGCTCGACGCGGCCCATCGAGCGCTCCCGCAGAACATCTATGAGCTTCTCGAACGGCAGGTTCGCGACATTCAGCAGAATTCGACGCTCAGCCTCATCGGCATCGCCCTGGGGGTGCTGGTCATCGCCGGGTCGCAGGTGTTTCTGACGATGACCGACGGGCTCAACCTGGCCTACGGAGTCAAGGAAACGCGACATTGGTGGCATGTGTATCGGCTCGCATTCTTACTGACAGTCGCAGCGTCGTTGCTCGCACTGGCGGCGCTCATGCTGATGATTGTGGGCCCGATGCTCTCGGAGTGGATCTCAACCCGCGGGATTCACGTTCCATTTTTGGAGACGATTCTGCGGCGAGGCGTTCGCTGGGGAGTCGTGTGCACCTCGTTGTGGCTTTATACGACGACCATCTATTGCCTCGTTCCCAGTGTCAAACTCCCCTGGTACTGGTTTTCGCCGGGAAGTGCTTTCGCTGTTGCGGGCTGGGTGTTCGTGAGCCAGGGGTTCCGCCTGTATGTCGAAAATCTGGGAAACTACAATCAGACGTACGGGGCCCTGGGGGGAGTCATCGTGCTGATGATCTGGCTCGATCTGACGGGGGCCGTGCTTCTCATGGGAGGGCAAATCAATGGCGTCATTCATCGCGCCGCAGCCGAGCGCGCCGCGACGAAATAGGTCTGGCGCACACCCTTGATGCTCGCCGTTTTGCCAGCAAATGCCCTCGATCGACCGGTCTGCGATTTGTTTTGAACTTGTCAGAATTTCATCGCGGTCGATTTCTTCCACGATTTCTATTCGGCAGGCAATCGGCAAACTTGCACGGGTGGTGAGCGACAGGTACTGTCACCCTCTCTGCCATTCTCTGGACAGGATGAATCCTGCTGAGGGTGGCGACAGACTGCCAGCAAGAATCGATGGAAGGTCGGTACATCATGTCTTATGCGGCGAGTTGGTCGCGAACGGCCGATAGTCGGCGCGCCCTCGAAGAGGTTTGCGACGATGTTTCGTCGCAACTGAAGGGGGCGGCTCCCGAACTGACGTTTCTTTTCGCCTCTCGCGAACACGCCGGCAAATTCGAAGAATTCGCCGCTGCAGCAAAGACGTTGACCCATAGCCGCCACCTCCTGGGGTGTACCGGCGAATCGATTGTCGCTGGCGGGCACGAATTCGAAGAGGGGGCGTCTTTGAGCTTATGGTGCGGCGTGCTGCCGGGCGCGAAACTCGAAACCTTTCACGTCGAATTCGAGGCGACCCCAGATGGCCCGATCTGCAGTGGCCTGCCTGAGCCGGCGGCCGACGCCCCAGCCGCGCGGGCCGTGTTTCTGCTGGCTGATCCGCACTCGTGTGCCATCGACCCTTTGATCGCGCGATTGGCCGACGATCTGCCGGGCGTGCCGCTTATCGGCGGCATGGCCAGCGGCGGAATGAGCCCTGGCGAAAATCGATTGCTGCTCGATGACAACAGCCCCAAAGCCGGCGCGGTGGGAGTCATTCTCCGCCAGGGCCCCCTTGTTCATTCGATCGTTTCGCAGGGTTGCCGGCCTATCGGTTCGACTTTCATCGTTACCAAAGTCGAAGACAACGTGATTCTCGAACTGGGTGGCAAGACGGCGTTGTCGCGTCTCGAGCAAACGTATGCAGGACTTTCCGAAGAAGACCGGCATTTGATCCGCCGCGGGCTGCACCTGGGGATCGCCATGAACGAATTTAAAGAAACGTTCTCACGCGGCGATTTTCTGATTTCAAACGTTCTCGGGGCCGACCGGGAGACGGGGGCGATTGCCATTGGAAATTTCGTTCGCCCCGGACAAACGGTGCAGTTTCATGTCCGCGATGGTGATACGGCCGACGAGGACTTGCGGCAATTGCTCGAAACCCATCGTAAGTCGCACGCGGGCATACCCCAGGGGGCGCTGTTATTCAGTTGCAACGGCCGAGGAACGCGGCTCTTCCCGAAACCCGACCACGACGCCAGTGTCATCCAGGAACTCTGCGGCCCGCTGCCGCTGGCCGGGTTTTTTGCCCAGGGTGAACTGGGCCCTGTCGGCGGCCGCAACTACATACACGGCTTCACCGCGAGCGTGGCTATATTTGAAGGGGCCGAATAGGTTTGGGCCGTTGTTCGGCCCAAGTCGGCGGTGCGGTGGCCCTGGCGAGCGCGGGGCAGGTTTTGAATCGGCGGACTGCTATTAAAGCGAGCAGCCTATAGTGATTCCAGCAGTTCCTTCACCTTGGTTTCGATCAGATTCCGCACTTCTCGAAACTGGTCGGGCGTCATCGCCTTGGGGTCGGGTATCTTCCAGTCGACCCGCCGTTTGGCGACGACAAGCGGGCATTCGTCGCCGCAGCCCATCGTGACTGCGACTTCGACTTCCGTTCCGTTAAAGGCCTCGAGCCCCTTCGAGGTGTGGGTGGCGAGGTCGTAACCCAGTTCCTTCATGGCTTCGATGGCTTTGGGGTTCACCCGACCTGAAGGCCGGGAACCGGCGCTTTGCGCCTCGACCTTGCCAGCTCCGTGAATTCTCGCGAAGGCCTCGGCCATCTGGCTGCG
>JAYTRB010000436.1:0-4253 GCA_043746425.1 Planctomycetia bacterium | reverse complement strand
GACATTCATCGCGGTCCCTGCGGCCAATTGACGAAACGCCTCTTCGACGACGTCGATGGCGATGTCGATATCGAGCAGTTCACGCACATCGGATTCTGTGAGGTACAAGGCGGGCATGCTAGGCGGATTCCAAAGGATTGCAGCCGGGCGCTGAATGCCGGGCAGGCAGCGGTGAAGGTATTAAAATAAAACAACCTGAGGAGCGGCGGTCTGCGCGACCACGATCGAAATTCGCGTATATTATATCCGACGGCGCTCCTGCCTGCATTGCGCTGCCGTTGAAACAGGTGTCGAAATTCGACCGAAAGTGACGAAAAGTCGCACGGCGGATTGGAGAATCCGGATTCCGTTTTCCAAGCGTTCGTACGGGGGAGCAACGCACCGGGCTACATACCCGATGCGAGGGGATTAAGACGGCGATGGCTGGTTGCAGTCCGACAGCCATGCAGCGGCACTTCGTCAGGCGGAAGTCCCCTTTCGGCGCAGCGTCGCTTTTCCCGACAACCGCAATCACCGCCCGCACTGTTCGCGTCGTTCGACGGGCCGAATCACTCCTTTACCGTCCCGACACCAGCTCGGAAATGATCCGAAAGTCGTCTTTGAGGGAGAGGTACAGTTTTTGATACACGGGGTACGCGGTATCGTAGATGCGCCGCGTTTTCGCGCTGGGAGTGGTGCTGTCTTCGACCTTGATCGTTGCCTGGCAGGCTTCAACGATCGATTTGTAGGCCCCGGTTCCGACCGCTGCCAGAAGCGCCACGCCATAGGCCGGGCCTTCTTGAGAATTGGTCTTCACCGACTTTACGCCATAAATGTCGGCCTGCATCTGCCGCCAGAATCGGCTCCGCGCGCCACCCCCCGACAGGCGAACCTCCTTCACGGGCACGTGCATCTGCTCGATGATTTCCAGCGAGTCACGCATTGCATACGTGACCCCTTCGAGAATCGAACGAACCAAATGGGCTTTTCCGTGCCGCAAGCTCAGACCCACCCAGGCTCCCCGCGCATGCGGGTCGGCATGGGGGGTGCGCTCGCCAGTCAGATACGGAAGAAAGTACAGCCCTTCTGACCCGGCTGGGGCCTGTTCGGCCTGTCCCGTGATGATCTCATACGGATCGACCTTCTTCTTTCGCGCTTCAGCGACTTCGGCCTGACCCAGGTGGTTGCGATACCATTGCAGACTTCCGCCGGCCGAGAGGACAACCCCCATGACGTGCCACTTTCCGCGGACGGCATGGCAGAACGTGTGCAGCCGCCCTTGCGGATCGTACTGCACCGTATCGCTGTGGGCAAAAACGACGCCACTGGTCCCCATTGTCGCCGAAATTATCCCCCGGCGAACGATGCCGTTCCCCACGGCCCCCGCGGCCTGATCCCCACCGCCCCCCACAACAGCGACACCGGTCTGCAAGCCCAGCAGTTTCGCCGCGGCAGTCGACAGTTTCCCGCTGACTTCCTCGGATTCGTAGACTTGCGGAAGAATCGCCGGGTCGAGCTGCAGCAACCGCAGCAATGTCGTACACCAGCGCCGGTTCTGCACATCGAGCAGCAGCGTTCCCGAAGCGTCGCTGACTTCCGTGGCGAACTCGCCGGTCAACCGAAAGCGAACGTAGTCTTTGGGAAGCAGAACCTGCTTGACCCGGTCGTAATTCTTCGGCTCATGCTTACGAAGCCAGAGAATTTTTGGCGCCGTAAACCCGGTGAGGGCCGGATTGGCGACCAGTTCGATCAATTTGGCTCGGCCGCCGGCCCGCGATTCGATTTCGGCACATTCGGCGCCTGTCCGCTGATCGTTCCATAAAATAGCCGGGCGAATCACCTGCTGGCGATTATCGAGAAAGACGCTGCCGTGCATCTGTCCCGAGAGTCCGATTCCGGAAACATGGGCCGGCTTAATCTTTCCCTGTTTGAGAACAGCGTGCACGCTCTTTATTGTCGCCTGCCACCAGTGCTCGGGATTCTGCTCAGACCAGCCAGGATGCGGGCTTGAGAGGGGGTACTCAATGGTGACAGTGCCCAGGATGGCGCCATCGCGGCGCATCGCGAGAGTTTTGGTTCCACTGGTTCCAACGTCGATTCCGAGAAAAACGCTCATCGTTGTATGTCGCCCTGTCAGATACCGGCGGCAAAGCGCTCGCGAAAGTGTACCGGCCGTTGATCGGCGGGTGGCCGCAACTGCAGTTCTTCGGCCACCGCCGAGACAATCGACTCGTCGATGTGCGTGGCCTGATCGGCCATACCGGCGAGTAGTGCCAGGTCGCACAGACGGTTGAGTGCCCGAGGAATGCCATGCGTTTCATCGAACAGTCGGTCGATGGCCCCGTCATTAAAGAGGGTTCGATTGGCGCCGGCTCGCGCGAGAAGCGTTTCGACGTATTGATGCGTCTGTTCGCGATCGAAGACCGGCAGATCGATCCGCAGGTCAGAAATGTCTCGCAAGATCGGCCCCATGCGGGTCGCCCGGTCACTGCTGACTCCCAGAACGAGCGTCAACCCTGTCCTGCCGGCAGCCGACAGATGTTGCAAACGTTCGACTGACTCAATGCAGTCGGCATGGGCTCTATCGAGGTGGTCGAAAATCAGAACCAGTGGAAGCAGTGCATACCGGTTGGCCAGGACGTGATCGTGCACCCGGCGCCAGAGGCGATACGAGGTATCGTCGTCATCCGCCGCCAAGCCCAGTGCAGAGAGAATTCCCCACAGCATTTCTCGGGCGCTGTGGCCCAAGAGGTCGACGAGTGCGACTTCGCCCCCGGTGCGCCGCGCTTCGCCGCGCAGGAGTTCGAGAATTAGAGACTTACCCGTTCCGGGAGGGCCCGAGAGAACACCGCAGCGCCGTCGCTGCTCGACCAGAAACATCAATCGAGCTAGCGCCTCTTCGTGTCCCGGACTCTCATAGAACCAGCGTGTTTCCAGAGTATTGGTAAAGGGAGTATCTGCCAAGCCCCAATAATTTGCGTACATGAGTCAAATTTTCCCGCCAAGACCAGGCGCGCGACACTCCGATCGCGACGTTTCGGTGCCTTATCCTTGATATAATCGTCGTTCCAGCAATCCCGACATGACTGGCGCGGCGAGAATCAATACGAGAAAGTCGGAAATTGTGCGGCAGGAATACGTTGAGGCAGTTCGGGTTTCGTGAGCGATCGGGTGTTCAGGGGGTGCACGTAGCCCCGAAAGTCGCATAAGACCATTGCCGATGGGCCGGACGCTCGTTCGTTTAATCCGCAATCTGCAACCCTCATCTGCATGGCAATCGCCAGCAAAGACATGAGAAATGCGGGCGCATCTGTCGATTTCAGCGGTACCCCTGACTTGCGATGGGGTTTAATCATAAATCGGCCCAGGCGATTGCGCTCGACTTGCGCGCAGCAGGGCGATCTCTGGCGTGGGCGTGGCGAAAGCAAAGTATAGTAACGGTATGGCGATTTGTGGCACTCGCCTGGCAGATACCGGTTTGACATGCGATGAGCCTTCGCATAGCCTTAATAGTACTGGCCGATTCATTTGGAGTCGCCCTTCCCACCCCATGCAAACGGCTTCCGCCGATCCAGCCTGAAATTAGCAAGCCTTTTGACCGACCGAAGGCTGTTCCGCCGTAAAACCGTAACGAATCTGACCGCGATGCCAATATCAAAGCAGCCAGACGACATCGGAGCCGCCAGGTTGCTGGCCCTTCTGAGCGACCGTTGAATTCGGAGCTTTTCTGGAGTCTTGCGGATGCGTGACCGGATTTTTCTCGCTGCATTTCGCCCGTTGGCCGTGGCATTCATCGCTGCGTCGCCGTGGCTGCCTGCCAGGGCCGACGAGCCGGCCCTCAAACCAGTGGCCGCCACAGCGCCGCTTCCCGGATTCATCAAAGATGTGCAACCGCTGCTTACAAAATATTGCGTGGCCTGTCATCAGGGAGAGAAGGCCAAAGGGGGGTTGGCGCTGGAAGTGTTCCGCGACGAACGAGGGGCGCTCAGTCGCCGGCCTGTTTGGGAACGAGTGGCCGCGCAGCTTGAATCGGGCGCCATGCCGCCCGACGAAAAGCCGCAGCCCTCTGACGACGAGCGGGCGCTCATCATGCGCTGGATCGAAGCGCGGGTGCTGCATGTCGATTGTTCAAAGGTTGACCCAGGGCGGGTGACAATCCGACGGCTGAATAAGAATGAATACAACAACACGATCCGTGATCTGCTGGGAGTCGATTTTAAGCCCGCCGAAGATTTTCCATCGGATGATGTGGGGTATGGGTTCGACCACATCGG
>JAYTRB010000435.1:0-1791 GCA_043746425.1 Planctomycetia bacterium | reverse complement strand
CGCAAATGGCAGCAGGGCTTGCATCAGGCCATTGAGGCCAAAGAACAGATTTTAATAACTGCGAAAACGCAGGCGGCGGCGCAGGTGACAGTGCAGCGGTTTTTTCGCCAATACGCGCATGTCGGCGGCATGACGGGCACCGCGCTTCCTGTTCGCCGCGAGATGTGGCGCACTTACAAAATGAAAGTGACCGCGATTCCGACACACCGGCCCTGCATTCGCACGGGTCTGGCTTCGCGCGTCTTCGCCACCTGGCAGGCCAAGGCCGAGGCCATTGCCGAAGAAATCGAGGCGATGCTGGCCGCGGGCCGATCGGTACTCGTGGGAACGCCTTCGATCGAAGCTTCTGAGCGACTCAGCCGCCTGTTTACCGAGCGGGCCATTCAGCATCATGTGCTCAACGCACGGTTTCTTAAAGAAGAGGCAGCCATTGTTTCGCAGGCAGGTCGAAAAGGGCTGGTGACGGTGGCGACGAACATGGCGGGGCGCGGCACCGACATCATTCTCGAGGATGACGTTCGCCAGCAGGGGGGGTTGCATGTCGTGGCGACTGAAATTCACAGTTCGGCCCGCATCGACCGGCAATTGATCGGGCGGTCGGCCCGGCAGGGCGATCCGGGTTCGTATCGGTTCTTCGTATCTCTGGAAGATGAACTTCTACGTTGCCTGCGACCCGACCAGTTGGCGCGGCACCAGGCGCGCGCGGCAGCATTCGCGAACGCGAATCGGGGGCGTCTTGAATTGCCCGGCGAATTCCTGTCGATCTTTCACAAGGCGCAGCGACAGCTCGAAAAGCTGCACGCCCGGCATCGCAAGCAGCTTCTGAAATACGAAGACGAACGGTTCAAGAGCCACCGCCAGATGGGGCTCGAACCCTTTCTGGAATTGATCGACGACGCCTCGTGAATCGCCCTGCCCGCGCAACAATATGGTCGCCGCGGGTAAGGATTGCCGACGAGTTCCGCGCGAGGCTGCACTTCCTGATTTCGTAAAGTGCGCTGTCGTGTGACGTCAGCTATTCGACGGGATTCTGGATCTGCGCCTGTCTCAGGGGCACGATTTTTTGCAGCGCCCGCCTTGGCGTGTCCTCGTGAATGGGCGCCCCGCGAATCGAAGTGACGCAGCGCATCGGCTCGGAAACTCGCCTATCGCAGAGTTTTCGCATGTCAGTTTAATTTCCAAAGTTCATTTATTTCTCACGGAAATCATTTGACAGCGGGATCTGCGGAAGTTTAGGGTGATAGGAATTATCGGTGGATTCGGGGTTGTGGCGGCCTTAATCAATATGCGGTTGGGCGGCCTGGGGCGGGTCAAATTCTTTTTAATTCTTACAAATCGGAGTGCGCGCATGACGCATTGGCCTGTGGGATGCTGGCGATGGTTGCAATCTCGAGTTGCACTTCAAACTCGGCGCAGTTCGCGGCAGCGCAGGATGCACCGAACGCGTTTCCGCACGTCGTTTGCCGCCGAGGTTGAGTCGCTTGAATCGCGGAGGTTGCTCTCGGGTGTTCATCATGCTCTGGCGGGTGCGCCGCAGCCAGCCGGAGGGACTTGGACGCAGCTCGCCAATCAGGCCCCACCAAGCTCAAATGGCATCGGCACGATGTTGCTGCTGAGTGACGGGCGGGTGATGGCCGAAGGGGGCGGAACGTCCAAGAGCTGGTCATCGTTGACGCCCGACGCGACGGGTGGCTACATCAACGGAACGTGGTCGACCCTGGCGCCAATGAATCTGCAGCGCTTGTATTTCGGCTCGAATGTGCTCCCCAGCGGCAAGGTGCTCGTATTAGG
>JAYTRB010000434.1:0-11523 GCA_043746425.1 Planctomycetia bacterium | reverse complement strand
GCATCTGCGTGTCGTGTTAATCGCGGCGGCGATTGACCATAACTGGCTGAATCCCGGCGACCGTTACGGGCAGGCGCTGCTGGTTCCCGAGCAGGTGCTGCTGATGCGAAATTCGCGGGATGCCACCCTGGTCGTTTATCCCTTGCGAAAGGGGGTGGGGCCGCGGGCCCTGGGCCGAAACGGCTTGGGAAAGGGCGACCGGTTCGAGCTCGGCGCGCTGGGGTCGAAGGTGGTTGATCTGGACGCAGCGGAATTTGCAAAATGGCATCATTCGTTCGGCGCTTTTCACCAGCGGCCCGAACTGGCGGCCGCAATCGCCCCGTATGTTTATTTTCAGGAAGTGGGGCCGATGGGGCCCAGTCTTCAGACAAGGCCGGCCATAGGGCCCACAACGGCGCCGGCAATCGGACCGGCAACGGGCCCCGTCATCGAAGCCACCCCCATCTCGCCCGCGCCAACGGTGCCCGAAATGAAACCGCAAGCGGCTCCTGTGAGCCTGAAAAAATACTTTGAAGGGCCGAAGGCCAGCGCAGAGAAGCGAGAAGACACCCCGACACCTGTTCCGCGCCGTAACCCCGTCGAACTGCGAATCGAAGAATAGCGCAAAAGTTGATTTTGACTACTTCCAATAGGCCGGCAGGTCGGGTTTTGTATCTCGCAGAATTTCAATGATTGCGGTTCGTTCGTCCGGCGGGAGTTTGTCGAACGGCGCCGGCGGGTGGGGGGCTGAAAGAACACTCCATAAGCGGCGGTAGAGCCGCTCTTTAATAGCATCGGGCAGACAATCAAATGCCGCGGAATAGAGCAGATAGCTGCCGCGGTATTTAAACAGCCGCGTTTCGAGATCGAATTGCCGGAGCGATCGGCCCTGGCGGTCGCGGGGCCCCTGTTTCACAAACCATGCTTCGAAGCCCGAACTTCCCAGAACGGGTTGTTCAAGCGGCGCTTCGTTGGCAGACAGCAGCGAGCAAACCAGGTCTTCCTCAGAGGAGGCCGGCCTTTGATAGTGGTGCTCGTATCCGACGCGCAGCAACAGGTTGTGCAGATACGTCTGATGGTCGTGAACCAACAGCGCCGTCACGTCGCTGTGGCCAGCCATGTATTTCGACATGTCGAGCCGTTTTTTCAGGTTCACCGACCGCCCCGGACCATCGCGGTGACGTTCGTACTCGAGCAGATCGGCAGCTGTCGAGAGGTTTCCCAGGTGCGGCTGATTACTGAGGTCTCCTGTCACGTACCAGCCTCCCCAGCGCTGGGCAATCGGCGTGGCCTGATTGATGCGCGAAAACCCGCGCGTCGGGTTGCCTTGCGCGTCGGTGATAAATGACCGTACGAGGTGCCCGGGAACATTGAGAGAGTTGTTCGAGGCGTGGCACAACAGACAGCTCTCTTCGCGGGCCAGTTTTGGCGGCTCATCGGCCAGTTGCGCGAGGGTATAAAAAATCGCTCCCTTTTGGGGGTCGACACTCGAAATTTCGAGAAACGGAGCTCCAGGTACGAAGCCGACGTAAACACTGTCGTTAAAATACAAGGCGCGCGGATTCTCGGCAGAAATGATGCGGGCATTGACCGAATTCTTCGCGAACACAAGCATTTGCGAATCAAGCGGAATGTCGAGTGCCTTCAGAAGAGAACGCAGATAGCCCGTTCCGGCTTCGAATTCGAGACGCTGGTTTCCTGTTTCAATCTGATCGCGCAACTTTGAAACCGGGTCGGCCAGATCGTCTCCGAAGTAATCGACGGGGGGCTGGCGGTAGGGAAAGGACTCGACAGGCGGGGCGACCTGGCAAACCGCCACAGACGGATCGACGAATTGGAGATTGAAGACTGAAAAATGTAAATTGCCGAGCAACAGGAATCGCAGGGCGATCGGGTTCGTATTTTTGAATTTTGAGATCATCGGCAATTCTGGCCAGGGCGACAGATTTCGCAGATCTGGGTTTCGAGGGCACACTACACAATTCTCGAACCGCGTCGGTCGCCACGAAAAACTCGCATCTGAGTGAGGAACATTGTAAGCTGATGGCGCCCTTTTTGTCACGGAGCATGCCCTATGTTTAAACGCGCTTCATTCACCTGGCCGATCGTCATGCTGGTCGTGCTGGCCATGATGATCGTGTCTTTGCTGGTGATTTGGATCATCGGACAGGCGGCCTACCATGACTGGGCCCTGTTGACGGTCGGCACGGTCTTTCTGACGCTGATTCTGATCGGCGTGGTGGTGTATTTCATCTGGACGTTCCGTGAATTTCGACTCAATCGCCGGCAGGCGAATTTCATCGACAGCGTGACGCACGAGCTCAAATCACCGATCGCGTCGATCAAGCTTTGTTTGCAGACACTCGAACTGCGGGCCGTTCCTCCCGAGCAGCAGCGGGAATACCTGACGTTCATGATCGAAGACGTCGAGCGCCTCGACTCGTTAATCGACCACCTGCTGACGGTGGCGCGGCTCGATCATGTCGAAAGCGAAGAACAACTCGAAGACGTGCCGCTTGAGCGCCTGCTCACTAAATGCGCCGATGAAATCTGCCGGCGGTACGAACTGGCCCTCGACCAGGTGAAGTTCGACATTCAGCCCTGCGTCGTGCGCGGACGCGAACGCGATCTCGAAATGGTGTTTGCCAACCTGCTCGACAATGCGGCCAAATACTGCGCCCACGATGCGAGAATTGCCATCCAGGCCTCGATGCACCGTAAAAAACGGGTCGTCATCAGAATCTCGGATAATGGCAAAGGGGTCAATTTCGACCAGCGGCGAAAGATCTTCAAGCGGTTCTACCGCGGGGGTTCTGAGCTCGAGCGCACCACCAAGGGAACCGGCCTGGGGCTGTATATCGTCAAGTCGCTGGTCAAGAAGATGAAGGGGAAAATTCACGTCCACGGCCGGGGGCCTTTGCCGGGGGCGACATTCGAAGTCGATTTGCCCGGTCAGGCATTGGCGCCTGCACCACCGGCGGCCAACGAGAAATCGGGCCCGCTCGAAGGTTCTGCCCCGGCTCGGGCCGGTTCGCCCGTCGCCTCTGAAACAGCCACTCAAACGGTATGAAAAAACGCATTTTGATCGTCGAAGACGAACGACACATCGGCGTGCCGCTCAAGTTCAACTGCGAAGCCGAGGGCTATGAAGCCGCGCTCGTCGAAGATGGCCCCTCGGCCATCAAGCAGTTCGATGCCACTCCCGAGGCCTTCGATCTGGTCATTCTCGACCTCATGCTCCCCTCGATGAGCGGATACGCCGTGCTCGAAAAGCTGCGCTCGGCGAAGGTCTACGTGCCGGTGTTGATTCTGACAGCCCGAACACTGGCGGAGGACCGCATCCGCGGCTATGAAGCCGGGGCCGATCAGTATATGACCAAACCTTTCGAGCTCGCCGAGCTGCTGGCGCGGGTCAAGAGCCTGCTCACCCGGCATGCGCAAGTCCGGGGGACGGTCTCGGCCACCAGGCCCGCGCCCGATACGTTCGAGTTCAATGGGGCCGAAATCGACTTCGCGCGACATGAGGTGGCCGTTCGTGGCGAACGCCGCACGCTCACGTCGCTCGAAATCAAGCTCCTCAAGTACTTCGTCGAGAACGAAGGAGTCGTGCTGACCCGCAACCAGCTCCTCGACAACGTGTGGGGTACCGATTCTTCGCCAACCACACGCACAGTCGATAATTTCATCGCCCGCCTCAGGCAGCATTTTGAAAGCGATTCAACGAACCCACGGCATTTTCTTTCGGTGCGTGGGGTGGGCTATCGCTTCGTGGCGAACCCTGTTGCCAGTGATACCGATCAGCCCTCGGATGACGTCGAGCCCGAGTTGTAATACGGGTATTATTTGACGTTTCGGCGAAATAATACGTATGAAGAATCGCTTCCAGGTTGGTAAGCTGTGCCGGCGCCGGTTGATTTCCAGGGAGGCGAGCAATCTCCCGTTGTCGTAACCGGGCGAACTGAAGTATCATCCCAGCCGATAACTGAGAAAACTCGTTCTCTCTCAGACCTGTTCTTGAATAACCGTTCCGCGATGGCGAGAGACGTTCTTATGCGTGATTCTGAATCGGGATTTATGCGCAACTCATTTATATCAATGAGTTTAGCACTTGCAGTCGGGGCCGTGTCGTGCGCCCGGGGCGACGAACAAGGATTTCAGGACATTTTGAACCTGAATGGAAAAACCGCACGCGCCCAGTCGCCGGCTGACTTTTCGGCCGTGCTTGTGCCCACCGACCAGTCAGGAGAGTTCTCGCTTCGCATTTCGGCTAAACTCCCCCCCGACCATTATACCTATTCGACGACGCAGCCCAGCGGGGCCGCAACGAAGATTACGATGAGCCGCGAGGATGGTTTAGATGCCCTTACTGACGACTTCGAGGCCGATCATCTGCCAGAGATTGTCGACGACACGTTTTCTGGAGCGCTCGAGAAATACTACAAAAAGGTGACCTGGTCGCGAAACTATCGGCTCAAGGCGGGAGTAGCGCCCGAGAGTATTTCAGTGGCAGGCCTGGTGGTGTATCAGGTGTGCGACAAGCTGAGTTGCCGGCCGAACCTGAAATACGCCTTCGACGTGAAGCTGACGGCGAGCGGCGCGTCGGCTGCGAAACCTGGGGCCCCGCCGCGACTGCAAGGCACGTCATCGAGCCCGGTGCGGGCGGCTTCAAATGCAGACCCGTCGACGCGGTTCCAGCAGATGGTCGGATCGCGCGATGCGCCAACACTGGGAAGCACATGGACGGTCTCGCTGCAACCGATGCAGGCCCGAGCGGGTGAGGTCGTCACGGTAACTGTACAGGCCGACCTCGAACCGGGCTGGCACGTCTACGCGCTCGATCAACGCCAGTTGCCAAACGGCGAAGGGCCGTCCCCCACGGTGATCGGAGTGACAGAATTGGGCGGTCTGGTACCTGTCAATCGGTGGTTCACAGGACCGAAACCAAGCGAAAGTCCCAGCGAGTGGAAGGGTCTGAATCAACGCTATCACGAAGGGCAGGTGCAATGGGTCGGGAAGTTCCGCGTTCCCGATGACGCAGCAGAGCACGACATTTCGCTGAACGGGAAAGTCGCCTGGCAGTTGTGCAACAGCGGTGGCTGCCAGCTCGCCACGGGTTTTGAGTTCGCAGGCAAGTTGATCGTGGCCGACGAGCAAATCGCCGACGCCGTGCCGTTTATCGTCACGGCGCGGCTGCGGGTTCCCGAGGCGGGGGCTGCGATTGACGAGTTACGGGTTGATTTGACGAATGCTTCGCCCGTTGTCGAAGGTGCAAATGCAAATGGGTCGGTATCAGCCGGGCCGGCGCGCGGCACGGCGGCGCACGGCGCAGCTCCCGAAAATGCACCCGGCGAGGGGCCAACAGCGTTTGAGGTTGGCAACAACCCGAATGGCAATGCGAACGTCATCGACCGCTCGCAGGGGTTGCCTTTATTTCTAGTGGCAGCCGTTCTCGCTGGCTTTGGCGCTCTATTAACCCCTTGTGTCTTCCCCATGATTCCTATCACGGTCAGCTTCTTTCAGAAGCAGTCCGAAAAACAGCATCACCGTCCAATTGCAATGGCCACTGTTTATTGCCTGGGAATCATGGGTACGTTCACCGGTCTGGGGATGATTATGAGTATCGTCTTCAGTGCGGCAGCCATTTCGCAACTGGCGAGCAATTGGGTCGTCAATCTCTTCATTGCCGGAGTGCTGGTCTTCTTCGCCTTCAATCTGCTGGGCATGTTTGAAATTCAAATGCCCAGCTGGCTTCTCACCTATACGGCTGGAAAGGAAAGCAAAGGGGGCTTCATTGGCGTGTTGTTCATGGCTCTGACGTTCACGCTGACGTCTTTCACCTGCACGTTCGCCTTTGCCGGCGCGCTGCTGGCCGCAGCGGCACATGGCGACCGGCTGTGGCCCACGCTGGGGCTGCTCGCGTTTTCAGCCGCGTTCTCGTTGCCGTTCTTCTTTCTGGCCCTTTTTCCCAGCCTGCTGCAAAAGCTGCCGCGCAGCGGCGGGTGGATGAACATCGTCAAAGTCATCATGGGGCTGATTGAGCTGGGGGCGGCCTTCAAATTCGTGGGCAATGTCGACACGACCTGGAACGGGCAACCCGCGATTTTCGACTTTCACGCGATGATTTCGGCATGGGCCGTCATTTCGATCTGCGCCGCACTGTACCTGATGGGTCTGTTTCGCCTTCCGCACGACACCCCGCGCGATCATATCGGAGTCGTGCCGCTCATGTTCGCCATGAGCTTCCTGGGGTTTGCTTCGTATCTGGCTGTGGGGCTGTTCGCTGCCGACAAGCCGCATGGCATGGTCTGGCGATATGTCGAAGCGTTTGCCAATCCCAATTTCGAGAGCGGCAGCGACCCGAGCGGCCCGTGGCTGAAACACGGCGACCTCAAGTACGCGCTCGATTTCGAACGGGCCATGGACGTGGCGATTGCCGAAAATAAGCCTCTGTTTCTGGATTTCACGGGCGTGACCTGCACGAATTGCCGGTACATGGAAAAAGGGCCGATGAGCCAGCCCGACATCGAGCAGAAACTCAAGCGGTTTGTGCGAATTCAGCTCTTCACCGATTCGGTGCCGATTGCGGATAAGACAGAAGGGAACCGTTTGCGAGATTTTAATCTGCGCCTGCAGGATGAGTGGTTCCGCGATACGACGCTTCCCGCATATGTTGTCATTCCGCCCGATCGATCGGTGCTCAAGGATCCTTCGAGGATCATTCAGGCACTCAAAGGCAAGCACGAGGACGCCGAGTTTTCTCAGTTCCTTGACAACGGCTGGAAGGGCTGGCAAAAAGTGCTTGCGAAAAGCGGCGGACGCGTCGTGGGCCAGCGATAGCCGCGTCGTAGGCCAGGTATGACACCGAATAATAAATGACAGTGCTTTGTCGCGCGAGCTCCCTCGGCGAGATTCTCGACGCCATGAACGTGTGTTGTTCTGGCTGTTTCGGCACAGCCTGCCGCACGGGTTACTCTTTTTGAACCGTGCGGGCCAGCGCGGCCACCGCCCAGCATGTGCCAGCGATTGATATGAATTGGTCTTTGCCGTGCGGATCGCCGTTGTCAAAGAATTTCTGCACCGGTTTTGCCCGAGTTTTGACATGCCATGAACCGTCGTCAAGCTGCGACTTCAAAAGGAATTCGATCGCACACTGCAGCTTCAGATCGCCAGGAGCCACGCCCGCCTCAAGCAGCACAAACAACGTCGAGCCGGTGGCGTAGGCGTCACTTTCCATTTCGGATGTCTGTCCCCAGCCTCCATCTGCACGCTGTGCCGCAAGCACGATTTGTCGCGCCATCGAAATTTCCTCGTTGCTTCCCCCGAGCAGCTTCAAGCCCCACAGCCGCGCGATTTTGTCTTCTTGCGAGGTGCACGCGGACGAGGCGATCCACATGCGGGCCTTATTTACAGCTGCCGCGGCATTTTCGCGCTGCACCGGGGCAGCGTAGTGCTGCACACCGCTGGCGGCGATTACGGTACAGATTATCAGCGATTCTTCGGCAGGGGGACGAACGGAATGCACTTCCCAATGGCCGTCTGGCTCTTGAGTCTTGAGCAGGTAGGTAACCATCGTCTCGGTCACCTCGTCGGGTTTCGTATCGGCCAGGCGCATGGTCCACAGGCCGTATCCGACAGTCAACCCTTTACCGCCGATGTTCTCGCCCGCCTTCAGATCGTCGAGCTGGCTGCGGAACGATTCGGCAGTGAACGCCACGAGCGTGGCGGGAAGCGCCTCATCGGTTTTGACCCGGGCCGCGTGCGCTTCGCCGGTCGCCAGCAGCGGCAACGTCTGATGGTGGCAGGCAAAACACTGCCGCTGCGTGGGATAATTGCGGGCTCCCTTTTCGATAAGAGCCACACCCCGTTCGACGGCAGCGACAATCTTTTCACGGCTTTCGACAGCCGGCGACTCATCTCCCCGCACGACCGGCCCCAGAGCAAGCAGAACCCCGATGGCCAGCATACGCAGTGTGTTCGATCTCATACGTTCGGCCTTCTGCATTTAACCGAGATGCTTTCCCAGCAAGAACACCGTCAATGAGCGCGGTCCGTGAGCGCCGATCACGAGTGATTGTTCAATGTCGGCAGTCTTTGACGGACCCGAGATGAACACACCGAAGCCGCGCCCCTCAAACCGCAGTCGTTCGTACGCCTGATGCATGTTATCGAGCACCTCGTCGCGCTTGACGACCAGCACCAGGTGCTGGGGAATGAAGAGAATGGCACGGTGCCGAAGACTTTCGTCGGTCACCCAGATCGCGGCGTTTTCGGCGACGCCGAACTGGCCCGGCACGACGGCGACATCGATGTCTTCCAGATCGTGCGGATCGGCGACTGCGGCCAGATCGACTCCCCCCGTGAGCAGGTTGGAAATCAGCGAACAGGTTTTCTTCGCGCTCTTCACCTGGTCGAGCCGGTTCAATTCGTCGCGAAGTTGCTGCTCGTCGCCGACTTCAAGGCAAAGTCCGCCGACCCCATGCAGCGTTTCGGCGAATTGCCGAATTCGGTCGGGGTAGGTGATCCAATCTGCATCGAGCGCAGGAAGATCGGCGGCCGGCTTGTGCAGACGGCGAACGGCGTCGAGAATTTCACTTCGGCTGGCCATTTTTTCGGGCATAGAGCTCGCGGAAACTGTGGGATGGAATTGGCGGAAGATCGCGTTGCCGACCCCAGGTGTTTAACCTGTTGTACAGCAGCCAGCGCGGCACAAAGGGAAAGACGCGGCGGCCCAGCCAGCCCGCAAAAGCATAAAGCCGCGGTCGCCGCAGCAGAAACCCGAGAGCCTTCATCGAAAGGCGCTTCGACAAGGGTAGCAGGCCACGCCGGCCGATTTCGCCGCGCCAGGTGAGCAATTGATGATGCAGATCGATTTTGACCGGGCACACGTCAGTGCAAGAACCGCACAGACTGCATGCCTGCGGCAGACCCGCGAACAGTTTCGCGTCGCGGGCGGGCGCCAGAATCGACCCGATCGGCCCGGGAACGGTCGTTTCGTAGCTGTGCCCGCCGCTGCGGCGATAAACCGGGCACGTATTCATACAGGCGCCGCAGCGAATGCAGTTCAGTGAACGGCGAAACTCGTCGCTTCCCAGAATGGCACTGCGGCCATTGTCGACGAGTACGATGTGCAACTCGCCTCCGGCGACGGGCCCGTGAAAATGCGACGAGTAAGTCGTGATGGGCTGACCCGTCGCCGAGCGTGCCAGGAGCCGCAAAAAAACCCCCAGATCGCGCGCCCGCGGGAGGAGCTTCTCGATTCCCATGCAGGCGATGTGCAGTTTGGGCAGAGACACGCCCAGATCGGCGTTTCCCTCGTTCGTGCAGACGACGAAGCCACCGGTCTGGGCAATCGCAAAATTCACCCCCGTGATGCCGGCGTGGGCTTGCAGAAACTTTTCGCGCAGATGCTGTCGGGCAGCTTCAGCCAGGTACTTCGGATCAGAAGCCCCTTTTTCGGTGTGCAGATGAATGTGAAACAGTTCGCCGATTTCCTCTTTCTTCTTATGAATCGACGGCAGCACGATATGACTGGGCGTTTCGCCGGCCAACTGCACAATGCGTTCGCCCAGGTCGGTATCGACGATCTCGATTCCGTGGCGTTCGAGAAACGGGTTGAGGTGGCATTCTTCAGTGAGCATCGATTTGCTTTTGGCCACCTTCGTGACCGCATGCGATTCGAGAATCGACAGCACGATGGCATTGTGCTCGGCCGCATCGCGGGCCCAGTGGACTGTCGCCCCCAGGGCCGTCGCGCGGCGTTCAAATTCCTCAAGGTAGTCGGCCAGGCGGGCCATGGTATGGGCTTTGATGGCGGCGGCCTTTTCCCGCAGCGTTTCCCATTCGGGCAACGACTGGGCGGCTTTGTCGCGTTTCATGCGGACAAACCACAGCGCCTGGTCGTGCCAGTGTGTGCGTTCGGCGTCGGCAACGAATCGGGCGGCCAGGCCAGCGTGATTGGTAGACATTGGTTTGCGTTGTCGAAAAAGGCGAAGAGAAGATTCAAAAGCGGCCCGACCAGCGGCATGTTGCAGGTGTACCGTCTATGAGGTCGATGCGGAGTGTCCCGCCAGTATCTCGGCAATATGCATGACCCGTATTTTCTTGCCGTCGCGCCGGATCAATCCGTCGAGATGCATCAGGCATGACATGTCGACGGCCGTCAGAACTTCGGTTCCCGCCTGTTCATGGTCGAAGATGCGATCTTGCCCCATCATGCACGAGACGGCTTCTTCGCCGACCGCGAAGGTTCCGCCGAACCCGCAGCACTCGTCCGCGCGTGTCAGTTGTGAAAATTGAATTCCTTCGAGCGACTCCAGCAGCTTTTGCGCCTTGCTGAAGGGCGCCCCCACCAGCTCACTCGACTTGCCCAGTTTCAGTTCCCGCAACCCGTGGCAGCTCTGGTGCAAGCCCACCCGATGAGGAAACTTGCCCGTCAGCCGTTCGACATGCAGGACGTCCGTCAAGAACTCGCACAATTCGAGAACGCGCGGCCTGAGCCGCTCGAACGCGGCATCGTTGTGAAAGAAATGCTCATAGTGATGGCGAACCATCGAGACGCAGCTTCCCGACGGGCAGACGACATATTCGTGATTCTCGAAGATTTTCACGAATCTTTCGGCGAGGGGCCGGGCCTCGTCGAGACAGCCTGTGTTGGCCAGAGGCTGTCCACAACAGGTTTGCGCGGTTGGAAATTCGATTTCCACACCGTAGCGCTCGAGAACCTCGACGGTCGCCATTCCGACCTGGGGATAGAACTGGTCAATGTAACAAGGAATGAATAAACCGATACGCATGAAATCATCCTGATATTTCCGATCACCATGAAGCTGTATCATACTTCAGCCGCAACCGCTGCGCGAACCGATCGACCTGTGCAAAATCCGGGAAATCAGATAAAAGACCCGCAAACCTGCCGGTTACCCGCAGTGCATGTTTAACAGCCTGTTGAAAAACGGGGACTGGCTCAAAACAACAGTCGAAAATCGCGGAGATTTGGGTTGCTGCGAGGTGCCTGTCTCCCTTTTTCAACCGGCTGTTAAGGCGCAATTGGAAATGGATCTGGACGTATTGATTTTTGGCGGCGGCGCAGCGGGGCTGTGGCTGCTCGATCAGTTGTCGCGGCGCGGCGACCGCGTCTTGCTGCTGGAAGGAGGGCGACTGGGGCAGGGACAGACGATCTCCTCACAGGGAATCATTCATGGCGGGTTGAAGTATACTTTGCAAGGGCTTCTCACTCCCGCCGCACGCGAAATCCGCGAGATGCCTGACATCTGGCGGCAATCGTTGGCCGGGCGGTGCGCTCCCGATTTAAGCCACACCCGCGTGCGGGCCGAAACGTGTCACCTGTGGCGCAGCGACTCGTTGCGATCGCGTCTGGGAATGCTCGGCGCCAGAGTGGGGTTGCACGTCGCGCCCCTCGATCTGGCGGCCGCCGATCGGCCGGCCGTTCTTGCCAATTGCCCGGGACAAGTCGCCCGCCTCGACGAACAGGTCATCGCACCGGTCAGTTTCCTCGCCGATTTGGCCAGCCAGCATCAACAGCGA
>JAYTRB010000433.1:0-3430 GCA_043746425.1 Planctomycetia bacterium | reverse complement strand
TCGGCGATCATGAGGCCGGCCAGTTCACCAGTGTAGAAATCTTCCGGGCCGGCGGTCGCAAGTTGTCGCAGTGTTCGGCCGTAATCCGGGTTTCGAATTACCTCCCCCTCGTCGTAGGCCGTTCCATCGGGCTTCAGATAAATGTTGCCAGCGGCGGGCGTGACGAACAGTTTCTGGAACAGCGACGAATCTTCGTCGAACTGGGGCTTGTCCTTCCAGCGGCCCGCGAGGTGTGCTCCAACCGTAAACCCCTCTTCGGCCACTTCGATCGCGGGCGCGATCAGATCGGCCCATTTCCAGGTACACCATCGTTCGTGAATGCGTGCCAACCCGCGCATGAGGCCCGGCGTGCAGATAGATTGATAGCCATCGTCATTGACCTTGTCGTTCAGAAAGTAGCCCCACCCTCCGGGGTTCGGGCTGCGCACTTGATCCTCCCACATCGCGGGCGTCACCCCCGAGCCGGCGAGTGCCGGTGCGTCGAGAATCGGTTGTGGCCGTTCGGCACGCGCCGGATGATGCGTTAACAGCAGATATCCACCGACACCGCACGAATGCGGATCGATGAGGAACTGCACGAAAGCGCAGGCCAGCGCCGTGTCGTACGCGTTCCCGCCCCGTTTTAGTACTTTGGCTCCTTCTTCGACGGCCAAAGGCTGCGGAGCGACAATCATGGCGGGCATGGGAGCTTCCTGAAAGCCAGATCAATTCGACAACTTTTCTATCGTCTGGGCATCTTATCACCCGAGGACAGGTTTCCCAACCTGACGGGCCTTGCCGAATATCTACGCAAGCCGTTTGTCAGTCAGTAAAACCGATTCAATGGTTCGCTTGTATCGATGATACGGATTGTGTCGATGAGCGCGGCTATTGGTCTTCCGGCGATGCGGAATTGCCACGCCGGTAAATGTCATATTTGCCGCAGATCGTCTTTGTTGCGATTTGACGTCCGATTGCGAGCAACCTATGGTTGTCCTGTGTCTCCTTTTCTCAACATCCAGCCATTCAGCAAAAACGTCTGCCATGCAATCGAAAAGCATTTACGACAATCCAGTCGGGATGTCGCCTTCGGGGCAACTCGTCAGTCGGAGTGCCATTCTGATTCTCAGCGGGGTCTTGATCGGCACGACGAGCAATCAGGCCGAGCTGTCGGGAACCGCCTTCACTGGATTCTGCGCCGGAGTCATTGGCATGATCTCGTTTTTCACCTTCGATCGGGGAGCGCGCCGACGACAAACTCGCAATTTAGAAGAAACGCTTAAGTCCGTTGAATGCAAATTAGCATCGCGGCTAAGGCGGCATGTGGACGCTGAGAAACTTCCAGCGCCGCGCCGCTGCATGTCAAATCCTGTAGGCGAATCGTCGTACCTTCCTGTGACGCTGGCATGGAAGTAGCTTGACGGGGCTTGGATGCCTCCGCCAAGTCCTCTTTCGGAAGTCGCGAGGCATTCGAGGAATGGGGGCTGCCACGTGCGTTCCAGTGGACAGGGCTGGAAAAGCAGGCCGATAGACCAATGAGTGCAGCCCGACTTCTGCATTTCAGCGACGTCTCGGTTGATGGGGCGTTTTATGGCTGAGTCCTGCGCGTCGCGGTGTGACGGCGTTAATCCTGAATTCCCCGACGCCACCTATTACGCCGCTGAAGCACGTCCCACGCAGTGTGGACAGAAGTTCACATCGCGCTACCGGACCGTCATCTGTGGAACCTGCCGTTCCGGGATTTGTCCACTTTCGCCTATAATCTGCTCCTGATCGATTGGCGTTCACGGGTACATTCGGGAGTATTTCAGGGATGACGAGTTACAAAAATGGAATTCTAATTGTCATCGCACTGGCCCTTTCAGCAGGTTCTGCCACGGCAGTTCAATCCGCGAAGAGGACGGTTCGATTGCTGCCCGCCTCTGCGGCAAAAAATGAGACGGTGCTCGTCATCGTCAACCATGAAAAGATCACCGAGGCCGATTTGGCTCGCTCGCTCGCATTCAATGCCGTTCCCGAGGAAGAGCGTGCCAGAGTTCGTCAGCGGTTTCTTAACAATCTGATCGACACCCGTTTGATTCAGCAGTTTCTGAAATCGCGGAAGACGGCGGCGACGAAAAAGGAAATCGACGAACAGATCAGTCTTCTCAAGAATCAGTTGAAACCGGGAAAAATTGACCCAGAGAAGGCGTTGGCCGAACGCGGTTTTACGACCGAATTGCTGCGCGAACAATTTGCTGTCCCTCTGGCATGGAATCACCATATTCAACGAATCGCGACACCGGAGTATGTCAAGAAATACTTTGCCGAACATCGCGCCGAGTTTGACGGTACCAAGGTGCGGACAAGTCAGATTCGGATCAAAGTCGTCGGCCGCGACGAAGAGGCCTGGAAGGCTGCCGAAGCGCGCATGAATTCAATTCGGCAAAAGATTCTCGACAAGAAGATCTCTTTTGAAGACGCTGCCCGCGAGTACTCCGAGGCCCCCAGCAAAGAGCAGGGGGGAGATCTCGGCTGGTTTCCTTACGCCAGCAAGATGCCGGCAGTCATCGCCCGTGAGGCATTTCGCCTTAAAGTCGGAGAAATGAGCCAACCCTTCCGCACTACATTCGGTGTGCATCTGTGCCTGGTTACCGATCGAAAGCCGGGAGACCTGAGCCTCGAAGACGTGCGCGACGACTTGCTGGCTCGGATGCGGGAAGAACTGTGGAACGAAAAGGCCGCTGAACTCCGGCAGGCGGCCACGATCGAATGGAGCACCGAAAAGCCATGAAAATCTCCCTGGGTACCGATCACGCCGGCTTTGAATACAAAGAGGCCATCAAGGCCTTTCTGATGGCCAGTGGGCATGCAGTTGTCGACTTCGGCACCCATTCCTCTGAAACGGTCGATTATCCTCTCTTCATCCGCCCGGCGGCCCTGGCGGTTGGCCGTGGCGAATGCGAACGCGGGATCGTGCTGGGGGGGTCGGGGAATGGCGAAGCCATGACTGCCAATCGCGTTCGCGGGGTGCGCTGTGCGCTCTGCTGGAACCTCGAAACGGCGCGCCTGGCTCGCGCCCATAATGACGCCAACATGATCTCGCTCGGCCAGCGAATGGTCTCGTGCGATACGGCTCTGGGAATCGTTAAAATCTGGCTGGAAACCCCGTTCGAAGGGGGTCGGCATCAAAGACGGATCGAAGAAATTGATAATCCCCCGAAGGGGGATTAAAGCAAGGGGCATAAGCCGCCAGATATCGCGCCCACTTTGCAACGCTGCCAACGCGAAATGATTCTTCAACTCGCCTTTTTCGACGACGACGACCGCGGCCGATCGGTCGCCGTTTTGAGGTTCGATCGATGAGGCTCGAACAAAGCGGATCGAGCCAACTTTAAATCGGTGCGCCGTGACTCGCAAAGTCACATCGATGACTTCGCGGTCGTCCAGCCATGATTCTGAGTCAGGTTTC
>JAYTRB010000432.1:0-6416 GCA_043746425.1 Planctomycetia bacterium | reverse complement strand
CTGGGCTCCCCGAATTCGCACTTTGCGCTCGAAACGCTCACTGAAGAAGTGCGGCTGGTCAAACTGAAAATGGGCAAGCCTTTGGCCCATCTCGATAAGGGAGGCTTGACGATGCCTCTGGGCGGATCACGCGGTACGACGAATTCTGTGATGTTTGGCGTCGCCCTTGGGGCTCTGCGCGACAAAGACCTCGAATTGAGACGGGACTTTGCCATTCCGATCATGATGCATCATGACGTCGATGCGCCCCCCTTCTGGAACATTCGCCGCAAGAAATTCATTTATTCCGATGGCTTCGCCGTGAAAAGCCACCGGCCCTTACTGCAGTTCGTCATGCTGCCGCGCAATTCGGGAGAGACCCTGCGCCACTGGGAGGAAGAATTTCGCGACATCCTGGCTTGGATCGAATCTCTTGAGCCGCCCGTCTACCGTTGGGAAATCGATCGGCAATTGGCTGCGGCGGGACAGGTGGCCTTTGATCGCGTTTGTGCCCGGTGTCACGGAACCTACGGCGCAAATGCCGACTATGCGACTCAAGTGGTTCCCATTGAAGAGGTCCGAACCGACCCTGTCCGGCTGCGATCACTGACGACCGAATACCGGCATCACTTACAGACCAGCTGGTTCGGCAACTATGGCCGCGAAGCCTATGTCAGCGACCCCGGCGGATACGTGGCCCCGCCCCTGAACGGAATCTGGGCGTCTGCGCCGTATCTGCACAACGGCTCTGTACCCACCTTATGGCATCTGCTGCACCCCGCATTGCGCCCGAGCGTGTGGCGGCGCACCGAAGAGGGGTACGATGTGTCGAAGGTCGGGCTTGAGATCACGACATTCGATTCAATCCCGCAAATCGTCAAAACCCCGGCCGAGAGGCGCGAGTACTTCAATACCGGACTGCCGGGAAAATCTGCAGCGGGCCATTCGTTTCCAGAATTGTTGAGCGAAGAGGAAAAACAGGCGGTTCTGGAATATCTGAAGACGTTGTAGGGCACCGGCCTCAAGAATGCAGATTCGGCGGTCGGTTTTTGCCGTGACATGGCCGCGATGGCACAAAATCCACTGGAAATAGCGGCTTCCGCAAAGTAAACTCACACAATCTTCTCCTGGAAGGCATGCGCCGACCGTAACGCTGGCATGGCTGCTCAAAGCATTCCTCACTAACCCCTCGTGGTAAATCCAGCTATGTCGACTCGCATGCTTCAGAGGTTCTTTGGTCAACCGGACGGCAAGAACGTCCGTGTTAACGTCAAGCTCCTCTTGTCAATCATCGTCTCCCTGGGAATCGTGGGGGGAATGGTGCATTTCGTACACGGCGTCGTACTCGACCGCAATGCCGAAAATCTGCTTCGAAAAGCGCAGCGGGCGCACGACGAAGGCGAATTCGACGTGGCGTTGCAATATCAGAGCCGTTACGTCAGTTTTCGACCGCAGAATGCAGACGCGGCCGTGCGACTGGCCGAATGGAGTGACGACAGCGCGCAGAAAAGGACTGACGAGAACGAGAAGACGGTGCGCGCCCGCTTCATGGCGCTGACCCGTCTGGATCACGCCCTGACGTTAATCGACCAGTCTGACGATGAGCTGCGGCGCAATGATCTTCGCCAGCGGGCCATTCGGCTCGACTTCAAATTGAGGCGCTACCATGACGTTTTGACGCGGCTTGCCGAACTGCCCGCGAAGGACGCCGAGATGACGGCCATCGAAGCCCGCTCGCGTTTCGCGCTTGGGGAATTCGATCTCGCACGCGATAGTTTTCTGCGCGCCATCGAACAAGATTCAAAAGCATTCAGCAATTACGAAGAACTGCTCATTCTTGTCGAACGCCGGGCCGGTAAATTCAAGCTGGCTCCCATTGAGAAGTTTTTCACACCGGCAGTTGCACCTGTTACAGAAACAGGCGACGCCGCAGAGTCGGCGGTTCAGAACGACGGTTCGCCGGCACCGGCCGCCGTCGCGCCCCCCGATCAGAATTTCGATGACAGGCAGATGCAGCACCGCGTGGGGGCGATGATCGTCGCGGCGATGATCGACCGCGCGGAACCTAAATTCAAGGCCTACCTGGCACGGGCGGCCTACCGCCAGGCGCGGGGCGATATTGAGGGTGCTGTCAAGGATGTCGTCCTGGCACAAGAGGAATCGCCGAACGAGTCAGACGTTCTGCTGGCTGTAGCGCAGGTTGAAACCGATCTGGCGGGGCGAGCGACAAATAAGGGCGACACCGAGCAGGTCAAAGCGCACCGCGACGCCGCACTTGCCGCGGGAAAAAAGGGTTTGGAGATGGCCCCCGGCGACCTGCGGTTTTTTTTGACGCTGACGCGGCTTGAGATCGAATCGGGGCGGCCAGAAGAAGCTGAAAAACAGCTTCGGGCCGGTTTGGAAGTCGCCCGGCTTGTCAGAGCAGATAAGAAAGAGGAAGGTAAAGCATTGACCCCTGAAGAGGGGCAGCTCGAAGGTCAGGTCATCCGGTCATTGGCCGGTTTTCTGATCACGCAGGCTTTTCTGGGAGATCAGCCGGCCGATGACGTAAAGCTCGACGAAGCCAAGACCCTGATCGCAGAAATGCGTCAGTTGGGAATACGCGCCGCCTGGATCGACTACCTTGAGGCGCGGATTTCGCTGGGGATGCACGACTGGCATGACGCCGTTCCCAAGCTGGAACGGGCCCGCATCGGCGTTTTCGATTCGCCTGAGACCGTTCGGATGATCATCCTCTATCTGGGAGAGTGTTATGGCCGGCTGTCGAATCCCGACGCGCAGCTGGCTCTCTTCCGCCGTGCGGTTGACGCCGATCCCGAGTGGGAGGATGGCCGCGTGGCATTGGCCGCCACACTTGCCAATCTGGGACAGATCGATGCGGCCCTCGATCAGTACAATTATGGGCAGGTTCGCGAACGGCCGGGAGTGGCGGCAAGCATGTCGCAGCTTCTCGTGCGAAAACAAATGGCTCTTCCCGCAGCCGATCGCAAGTGGGATCGCGTCGAGAAAGTTGTCGACGTCGCTCGCGAGAAACTTGCGGGGTCGCCCTCGGCGATTCTCCTTCAGGCCGATCTGCTCTTGCGGCAGCAGCGTTTTGCCGAGGCCGAGAAATTGCTGGCGCAGGCTTGCGACAGCAACCCTGGCGAGGGCAGTCTTTGGACAGCGCTCATGGAATTGATGCTGCGTCGCAGCGACATTGACGAAGCCAGTCGCATTGAACGAACGGAACAGATTCTTGGTCAGGCACGCGAGAAGCTGGGAAACACAGTCGCCCTGCGGCAGGTCGCGATTCAATTGGCCGTCTACCGGGGTGGCGCCGGCGCTGCCGCGAGTCTGGAATCTTTGCAGGCTGAAGCCGACGCACTTCCGAGGCTCGAGAAACAACAGCTCGCTCGCACTCTGGCGCAAGCCTGGGTTCTTATCAATTCACCTGAACGGGGACTTGCGCTCTGGCAAGCGATTGCCGAAACGGCAACCAATGATCTCGACGTTCAGATCTTTCTGACAGATCTGGCGGCGCGCACGGGAGACGCTGAGGCGTTGCAATCTGCCTTGCGGCATATTCGAAAAATCGAAGGGAACGATGGGCCCAACGGCAATTATGCCGAAGCGACCATGCTGCTCTTAAAGGCCCGCCGCAGTCGGGAGCTGGCTGAAACAGCCATCAGAAATGCCAAATCAGATGCGGGTCGCAAACGCGCCGAAGCAGACGCCGCAGCAGATCGAACTGCCTCCAACGAGACGCTGGGGCGTGCCGAACGGCTCTATCGACAAGCAGCCCTGGTGCGCAAGAGTTGGGCTGCGATTCCGCGAAACCTCGGCCTTCTGGAGGAGATGCGGGGCAACCGTGAAGCGGCTTTCGAGCATTATAAGCAGGCCTTTGAACTGGGCGATCGTTCGCGCGACACGATAATGCAGGTGATCGGCCATCTGCGTGTCACGGGGCAGTACGACGAGGCCCAGAAAGTGATTCGCCGGTTGCGTGACACGGCCCCTGAATTGCTCTCGGGAAATGTGGCCCGTCTGGGTTCAATGGTTGCGGCTGCCATGGGCAATGTCGATCAAGCGCTCGAACTGGCTGTGCGGGTCGACGCCAAAACACGCAGCGTTCGCGATGTGCTTTGGCAGGCAGAACTTGAGTCGATGAAGGGCGATCGCAGCGCAGAAGTCGACAAGCTGCTTCGTCAGGCAACCGACATGGACCCCGAATCTGGCCGCGCCTGGATCGCGCGCGTCGCGGCACTGGCCCGCGAAAATCGCACTGCCGATGCGCTGGCGGTCGCGCAAGAAGCGGCCGAGAAGTTGCCGGCTGAGCCAGCCTACAGCAGGTCACTTACCCTGGGATTGTGTTACGAGGTTCTGGGCGATCGCTCGACTGCCGAAGTTCACTATCTGAAGGCCATCGAAGCTGATGGCGAAAGCATTGCCACGCGTTCCGATGCGATCAACTTCTACATTCGCGGCAACGAACTGGCAAAAGCCGATCGTCTGGTGGGCATGCTGCTCGATCCGGCGGCGAAATCGCCCCCGGCAATTGTCGAGACCGCCCGGCGGACGCGGGCCCTGATTACTGCCACAAACGGCACGTATGACGAGTTGACGGCGGCCCTGAAGATGACGCCCGGCTTTGAATCTGAACCCGACCTGCCACACATTGCTGAACCCGACCTGCGAACGGCCGCTACGATTCTCGCCAAGTCGCGTCTGCGCCGCGAACGGTCATTGCAGATTCGCATTTTAGAGGAATTAGCGCGGCGTCAGCGACTGAACCACAATGAATTGCTGCAAATGGCGAGGCTTCTTGAGAGCGGCGGCCGCTGGCCCGGCGCCCGCAGCATTTATCGCCGCATGCTCGAAGCCGATCCTGCCGATACCACAGTACTCGCCGAATTTGCTCTCAATGCGCTGCGCCAGAAGCCGATCGATGCGGCACTTCTAGGCGACGTCGTCGACGCGGTCGATCGGCTCGAGAGACGCGAGCCCGATATGTACCGGACGGTGCTGGTGCGCGCCCGACTCCTCGCCGCTCAAGAACGAAGTGGTGACGCGACTGCGGTTTTGCAGAAATATTTAAAGGGACTGAAAGTCATTGTCGTGGACGACAAATTGCGAGAGCTGGTGCAGCAGAAGAAGTCTGAAGAGGCAATTTCGTTGTTGGCCGAAGCGCTCCGCAAGAAGGAAGACGGCGATATTCGCGGCATCTTGACGAAAGCTCGCGAGTTGCGCAAGTCGGGCGACGACCAGGCGGTACTGGCGGCCATCGACAAATACATCAAGGACGCGGATCAAACGGAAGCCGCATACACTCAGAACCTGCAGAGCGTCGTTGCGGTTCTTGAATCGATCAAGGAATTTGACGCAGCCGAGACGCTTCTCAAACAGCATGCGATCGGAGTTAGAAAGCCTGACGTTGTTTTGACACTGATTCCCTTCGTGGCGCGGCGCGGCCGAATCGACGAAGCGCTCGATTTATGCGATCAGGCGGCCGAATTCGCTCAGGCAGACGTCCTGGCGCGAGTGACTCTGGGCGTGCTGCGCGCCGGCCACCCCACATCTGGGCAGATTGAACGTGTGGAAGATCGAATCGCAGCGGCCGCAGAAAAGGCGCCGCCGGCCACCCGCCCGAGCCTCGACCTTGCCCTGGCGGAACTCCGCGAAATTCAGGGGCGATTCCCCGAAATGACGGCGATCTACCGCAAGCTCATCGAAGAGAACGGCCGTAACGTCGTGGCGCTGAATAACCTGGCCTGGTTCCTGTCATTCGATGCCCAAGATCGGGGATCGAGCCTGGAAATGATTAATCGGGCCATTCGACTGGCCGGTCCCGAATCGGAACTGCTTGACACCCGCGCCGTCGTGCGGCTCAATCTCGACCAACCCCAAGAGGCCGTTCAGGATCTTGAAGAGGCACTCAAAGAGACCAGCACACCTACGATTTATTTTCATCTGGCTGTGGCCCAGAGCCGCGGGGGCGATGCGGCCGCTGCTGCCGAATCATTCCGGCTGGCAGAACAAGCGGGCTTCGATGTCAACACGTTGCATCCGCTCGAAAAAGAAGCCTACGAAAAACTGGTCAAGAGTCTGCCCCAGCCGGGAAGACGGGTGGGTGGTTAGGGCAGGGTGTGACGCGTTCGCGCAATTTGGGGGGTGAAGCAGCACCCGCGGTTTTCGATGCGGGCGATTCGTTGCAAATGATCGGGCGAAAGGGACGTGAGCGACGACATGCTTTTGAGCGGTTTCGAGTGGGCAGTCGTAAAGTTCAACGCCGGCGCATGAAACCGGCGTCTTACCCGAAATTCGCAGGCGACAAGAACGATGCTCTTCGCGATCGCTTTGAGTGCTGCGCTGCTCGCACAAGCTGCCGATCAATCGGATGATCTGCGTGCCGTGACAATTCCCGAAGCCGCCGTTGAGAAGGCCGGCGAAAACGAAAAACG